>JBDSXU010000246.1:0-8044 GCA_039926005.1 Marmoricola sp. | reverse complement strand
ATGAGCGACGCACAGGTCGGTCTGAGGGTCGTGCACCGGCGCTACGTCTCCCACGCGGAGGCGCACTACGCCGGCAACCTGGTCGACGGGGCGTGGGGCCTCGGACTCTTCGGCGACGTCGCCACCGAGATGTGCATCCGCACGGACGGCGATGAGGGCCTGTTCGCGTCGTACTCCGACGTGCAGTTCCGAGCCCCGGTGCGAGCCGGTGACGTCGTGGAGGCGAGCGCCACTGTGGTCCGGGTGGGCAGCCGGTCGCGACGGATGGAGTTCGCCCTGGTCGTGGTGGCCCGCGGCGACGCAGACGGCGTCTCGGAGTCCGCTGCCAGGATGCTGGCGGAGCCGATCGTCGCCACCACAGCGGTGGGAACCGTCGTGGTGCCATAGGTCTGGACCGGCTCCGGCGTGTCCGACGCGACACGCCGGTGAACCCATATTCCTGAAACCTGTTGTTCATCTGAAAGCAACCTGCTGACCTGCGGCTTCGTCCCATCGGCGCTGGTCGGGAGGGTGTTGACACGGACGGTTCCCGCGGGTCAGGGTTTCTGAGTTACTCCGGGCAGAACGTCAGTCGCATGTCCGACGGATGCGGAACGGGCCATCTCGCCAAGATGGTCGCGGTGGATGCACTTGGCGGGTTGGGCAACGCGGCCTCGACGTGATGACACGGGGGGAGTGCGGCGACCAGTAGACAACGCCCGCGACTCTGGCAGCCGGCCAGTGCGTGAGCGGTCCGAAGGTCAACTCAACTCCCCCCGCCCTGCCCTTCACCTTGAGTGAGAGCGCCCCCCGCACTCGGGCGGGGGACCCCACAAGTCCCGCCTGGAGCCTCGTCTCTCCGGGAACCCCGATAGGTTTCTGCGCATGGCGTCCCACCGCAGCCTCGGGTCCGTCGATGGTCTCGACCGTGTCGTGATGGTGGTTCCCACCTACAACGAGGCGCCCAACCTCCTCCAGATCGTGGAGCGGCTGAGGATCGCACAGCCGGACGTGGACATCCTCGTCGTCGACGACAACTCCCCGGACGGGACTGGCCGCCTCGCGGACCGGATCGCGGCCGCGGATCCGCAGGTGTCGGTGCTCCACCGGGCCGGCAAGGAGGGTCTGGGGGCGGCGTACCTCCACGGTTTCCGGGTCGCTCTGGAGGCCGGCTACGACGTGATCGGGGAGATGGATGCCGACGGGTCCCACCAGCCCGAGCAGCTGTACCGGCTGCTCGAGCGGTTGCCGGACGCCGATCTCGTCATCGGCTCCCGATGGGTTCCCGGTGGCAGCATCGTGAACTGGCCCCGGAGCCGCGAGCTGCTCTCCCGCGGCGGCAATTTCTACACGCGCACGCTTCTCGGCATCCCGGTGCGGGATGCGACCGCCGGCTACCGCCTGTTCCGTCGTGCGACGCTGGAGTCGATCCACCTCGAGGCCATCGTCTCGCTCGGCTACGTGTTCCAGGCAGAGCTCGCCTACCGCACCCTGCAGGAGGGCCTCCGGGTCGTCGAGGTGCCCATCGAGTTCGTTGAGCGGGTGCGCGGCGAGTCGAAGATGAGCCCCCACGTCGCCACCGAGTCGCTCAAGCGCATCACCCGGTGGGGGATCAGCGAGCGCAGCCGTCGGGTCCGGGCGGCGCTGCACCTCGGCAGTCCACCCCGAGGGTCCCGGAACGGCACCCCGCTCCCGGACGTTGACGAGACATGAGTGAAGTGAGGAGACGACGTTTTCCGTGGTGGCTGCTGCTGGTGGCGTTCGTCGTCGTGCCGTTGGTCGAGATCTACGTGATCATCCAGATCGGGCAGGTCATCGGGGCGTGGTGGACGATCCTGCTGCTGATCGCCGACAGCATCCTGGGCTCCTGGCTGGTAAAGCGTGAGGGGGCTCGCGCCTGGCGGGCGCTGCAGGTCGCGCTCGAGGAGCACCGGATGCCTGCGCGGGAACTGGCGGACGGGATCCTCATCCTGGTGGGCGGCATCTTGATGCTGACCCCAGGCTTCGTCCTGGACATCGTGGGAGCCCTCTTCATCCTGCCGATGACCCGGCCGATCGGTCGGCGCCTGCTCACTGGCGTGATCGGCCGGCGGCTGGTCGGTGTGAGCTTCCCGACGGGTCCGGACCCCCGGACGCGACAACGCCCCGGACCGGTGAACCCCGACAACGGGGTGGTCCAGGGCGAGGTCGTCGACGAATGGCCCCCGGAGGCACAGCAGCCGCCTCACTGAGGCAACAGCGTCAGGTCAGAGAAGATGCCTTCTTCTTGCGGGCGCTGGCACGGTGCAGGTGCGCCGGGCCGATCTCGCCGCCTCGCAGCAGCTCGAGACGCTCGGTGAGGATGTCCTCGAGCTCCTTGATGGAACGGCGCTCGAGCAGCATGTCCCAGTGTGTGCGGGCCGGCTTCACGTCCTTGACCTCCGGCTCGATGCCAGACGTGGCACGCCCCTCGGCGCCGCAGCGTGGGCACTCCCAGAGTGCGGGAACGTCGGCCTCGACCGACATGGTGATCTCGAACTCGTGCCCGTGGGCACAGCGGTATCCCACCTGCTGACGAGCGGCGAACTCGATGCCCCGCTCGTCCTCGAAGCTCTGACCCCCGAGTCTGGCTCCGCGTAGCGTGCGCTCTCCCATGAGAACCTCCAAAAGTTCTGCACCCGCGACCGGGCAGGTCACGAGATGTCTAACCCCTCATGCGTATCGTCCTTGGGACGGTTCGGCAAGCCGGCCATGACGCCGGTCGGGTGGATTCGGTGGCACCGAAGAGCGGTGCCGTCCTTGGTTCAACGAGCGTGAGCGGCCAAGGATTCCCGGCGGGCGCGGGTTTGCGCGCTCCGCCGCCGTGGCGAGGATCACTCCCGGGTGTGCGGAAAGTCTAGACCTTGGCGGGCACCCGGTTGCCCGCTTCCCGGATACCACGCTCGGGATCAAGGCGCAGGAGGAAGAACGCCCCCAGGACGAAGAAGATGATCAGCGCGAAGATCGCCGGTCGGTAGGAGCCGGTGACCTGGAAGACCACGCCGAACAGCAGCGTCCCGAACCAGGAGGTCCCGCGCTCGGCGGCGCCGTACAGGCTGAAGTACTCGCCCTCCCGCCCACGCGGGATGAGCAGGCTGAAGAAGGACCGCGAGAGGGCCTGGGTGCCGCCCAGGACCACACCGATGGCAATGGCCAGGGCGAGGAACAGGGCAACGTTCTTCTCGGGCAGGAACAACGCCAGCACGACGATGACCATCCAGGCGTAGGTCCCCCAGAGGATCGAGCGGTAGGCGCCGTACTTCGCGGCGAGCCGGCCGAAATAGAGAGCACCGCCGAAGGCGACGAACTGGATCAACAGGATGGTCGCGATCAGCACGTCCTGGTCGAACTTGAGCTGCTTGGAGCCGTACGTCGAGGCCGCGTAGATCACCGTCTGGATGCCGTCGTTGTAGAAGAGGTAGGCCAGCAGGAAGGTCAGCGTCATCGGGTAGTTGCGCAGCTCGCCCAGGGTCGTGAAGAGCTGGCCGAAGCTGCGCTGGAACAGGGTGCCCTTCTCGGCCACCACGTTGACCGGTGCGTAGTTGTGGAGCCGCAGCACCGGGATGATCGTGAACCCCGCCCACCACAGGGCCGCCGAGAGCAGTGAGAGGCGCACCGACATGCCCTTACCGAGACCGAACGTGTCGTGCATCGTGTAGACGACGAGGTTGACGAGCAGCAGCAGCCCACCGCCGAGGTAGCCCCAAGCCCACCCGCGGGAGGATGCCCGGTCGCGCTCGTCCTCCGTGGAGATGTCGCAGAGGATCGCGTAGTAGGCGACCAGCGAGCAGCCGCCGAGGATGCTGCTCAGCACGACGGCGACCGCGCCCAGCTGCCAGCTCGTGCCCTGCATGAAGAACAGCAGTGCCGCGAAGAACGAGCCGGCGAACGCGTAGGCCGCCATGTGCCACTTCTTGCGACCCGAGCGGTCCACGAAAGCACCGACGATCGGCAGCAGGAAGGCGCTGAGGATCGTCGAGAAGCTGATCAGGTAGCTCGGGAGGGACCCGGCGGCCAGGTGCAGGCCCAGCACGGAGACGGTCTTGCTGCAGGTCTCGTCAGGGTCCGCGCAGCCGGCGGCCTTGCCGGCGACGGTGATCAGGTACGGCGCGAAGAGCACCGAGAGGACGGTCGTGTAGAACGCCGAGTTGGCCCAGTCGTACCAGTTCCAGGCCTTCTGCTGCTTGAGTCGGTCGATCGGGGAGAGGTCGGCGATGCCGAAAGGAGCTTGGGTGCTCACGTGTCGTTCCTCCATTGTCCGCGCCGGATGAGCACTTCCTTGAGCAGGTCGGTCCGATCGGTGATCAGCCCGTCCACGCCCATGTCGAGCAGTTCGTTGAAGCTCCCGGCGTCGTCGATCGTCACCCACTGCGAGCGCTCATCGCCGGTCCACACGTGCACGTGGAGGCCCGTTCGGTGGGCCCGCCGTACGAGTGCGGGCGTGGTGACCGTGATCCGACGACTCTTGTGCCGCCATGGCACCTGCAGCACAGCAGCGTGCCTACGGCGGGCCGGGACGCCGCCGAACCTGAACGCGGCCACCTCGGAAGGCGCCGCCGACGTGGCAACCCGCCCTCCAGTGGCCCGCCTGAACGCCCGGATACGGCGTCGCGAGAAGGACCCGACGCAGACCCGGTCGTGGGCCGCGGTCCGCCCCAGCAGGTCGACCAGGAGCGCCACCGCCGCGGCCGACTTCAGGTCGATGTTGAAGCGGCAGTCGGGGAACTCCTCGAGGAGCTCAGCCATCGTGGGGACCACATGCTCGCCCTGGATGCGCGCCAGCGAGATCTGCGCGGCCGTGAGTTTCGCAAGCAGGCCCACGCTGTCGGTGACGCGGTCGAGCGCGTCGTCGTGGAATGCCACGAGCACGCCGTCGCTCGTCGCGTGCACGTCGGTCTCGAGGTAGCGGAAGCCGAGAGCCACGGCGTGCCGGAAGGCGTGCAGGGTGTTCTCGATGCCGGGGATCTCCGGGTGGAGTGCACCCCCTCGGTGCGCCATCGCGAGGACCGAGCCCGGCGGGTCGAGGACCGCGTCGAGATAGGGGTAGCCGGTCACGGGGCTGGCGTCCGCGGTCACGGCAGAAAGTATTCACCTGCATCCGCTGATGGTGCTCTGCGAATCGCCGCCTGGGCCATCCGCGTTCCTACTCAGGTGGCCGAGCGCCGAGGAGTACCGTGCGAGACATGGACGAGATGAGCTGCCCCAAGTGCGACGGGGCCATGGTCGAGCGGTCACACGGTCGGGTCCGGGTCCGGCAGTGCGAGTCCTGCCAGGGAGTGTTCCTCGACCGCGCCGACCTCGGCAGCCTGATCGAGGCCGAGAACGACTGGCATTCCCACCGCTCGACGGACACCGCGCAACTGCCCCGCATCACCGCCGACATGAAGGCACCGCCGCCGCAGTCGAAGGCGCGCTCCTACGTGGACGGGCTCTTCCGAGGCTGACCCTCAGAGGTCGTGGAAGGTCTCGATCTGGGCGCCGAGCTCGTTGAGCCGGTCGGCCAGTCCCTCGTAGCCACGATGGATGACGTACGTCGAACGCAGCACCGACGTGCCCTTGGAGGCGAGCATGGCGAGTAGGATCACCACGGCCGGACGCAGCGCCGGGGGGCACACGACCTCGGTGCCGGACCATCGGGTCGGTCCCTCGATCATCACCCGGTGTGGGTCCATCAGGGTCACCTTGCCGCCGAGCTTGTTCAGCTCGGTGAGATAGATCGCGCGGTTCTCATAGACCCAGTCGTGCAGCATCGTCTGGCCCTGGGCCGTCGCCGCGATGACCGCGAAGAACGGCAGGTTGTCGATGTTGAGGCCCGGGAACGGCATCGGGTGGATCTTGTCGATGGGCGACTGCAGGGTCGAGTGCAGGGTGCTCACGTCGACCAGGCGGGTGTGGCCGTTGGCGGCGAGGTACTCCGCGGAGAGTCGGTAGCGAAAGCCCATCTCCTCGAGCACCGCGAGCTCGATCTCCATGAACTCGATGGGCACGCGCTTCACGGTGATTTCGGAGTCGGTGACGATGGCTGCGGCCAGCAGTGACATCGCCTCGATCGGGTCCTCGCTGGGCGAGTAGTCGACGTCGACGGAGATGTCCGTGCAGCCGGTGACCACCAGGGTCGTGGTGCCGATGCCCTCGATGTTCACGCCGAGCTTCTGCAGGAAGAAGCAGAGGTCCTGGACCATGTAGTTCGAGCTGGCGTTGCGGATCACCGTGGTGCTGTCGCACAGGGCGGCCGCCATCAGCGCGTTCTCGGTGACCGTGTCACCGCGCTCGATCAGCACGATGGGCCGCGTCGGAACGATGCCAGTCTGGACCAGGGCGTGGTAGCTGCCCTCGGTCGCCTTCACCTGGAGGCCGAACGGACGCAGCGCGGTCATGTGCGGCTCGACCGTGCGGCTGCCGAGGTCACAGCCGCCGGCGTAGGGCAGCTCGAAGTCGCTCATCCGGTGCATCAGCGGGCCGAGGAACATGATGATCGAGCGGGTACGCCGGGCAGCCTCGGCGTCGATGCCGCTCAGGTCCAGGTTCGGCGGAGGCGTGATCTCGAGGTCGTTCTCGGCGTTGAGCCACCGTGCCTTCACGCCGATGCTCTCGAGCACCTCGAGCAACCGGTTGACCTCCTCGATGCGCGCCACCCGGCGCAGCGTCGTACGTCCCCGGTTGAGCAGTGAGGCGCACAGGAGGGCCACCCCGGCGTTCTTGGAGGTCTTGACCTCGATCGAGCCGTGCAGCGTGGTAGGACCCGTCACCCGCAGGTGCGTGGGTCCCTGCCCGATGCTCACCAGGGGAGAGTCCAGCGCCTCGCCGATGCGCGCGAGCATGTCGAGCGAGAGGTTCTGGTGACCGCGTTCGATGCGGTTCACCGCACTCTGGCTGGTGCCGAGCACGTCCGCCAGCTGTTGCTGGGTCCATCCGCGATGCTTGCGCGCGTCGCGGATCAGATTGCCGATTCGTCCTAGATAGCCCTCAGTCACCGGACGACTGTATCTCACATATGAGATAAGGCCCGGCGCGTGTCAGGATGCGTGTCATGCGAGTCACCACGATCCACGGCGCCCGCGACATCCGGCTCGAGGATCGGCCCATGCCGACGATCGAGGAGTCGACCGACGCGATCATCAAGGTGTCGGCCGGTTGCATCTGCGGCTCGGACCTCTGGCCCTACCGCGGCGAGAATGACATCACCCCGGGGGACACGATCGGCCACGAGATCATCGGTGTGGTCGAGGAGGTCGGCTCCGACGTCCGCTCGTTCAGTCCGGGCGACTTCGTCATCGCACCGTTCTGTCACTGCGACAACACCTGCGCGAACTGTCGGGCGGGGGTGACCTCGGCCTGCCTGAACGGCAACTTCACCACCGGTGGGCAGGGGGAGTACGCCCGGGTGAGCCAGGCAGACGGGAGCCTGGTCAAGACCGACGGCATCCCGGACGCCTCGCTCCTGCCGTCCCTGCTGTCGCTTTCGGACGTGTTCCCGACCGGTTGGCACTGCGCGGTCTCCGCACAGGTGAAGCCAGGAGACACCGTCGTGGTGGTCGGCGATGGAGCAGTCGGGCTGTGTGCCGTGCTGGCCGCAGCACAGATGGGCGCCGAGCGGGTCGTGGCGATGTCGCGGCACACGCAGCGCCAGGAGATCGCCCGTCGGTTCGGTGCGACACACGTCGTCGCCGAGCGTGGCAAGGAAGGCGCGGACCGGATCAAGGAGATGACCGACGGGCTCGGTGCCGACGCGGTGCTCGAATGCGTCGGCACCAACGACTCGATGCTGCAGGCCTTCGGCTCGGGTCGTCCCGGGTCGACCGTCGGCTTCGTCGGCGTACCTCACGGCGTGGATCTCCCGGTCCGCAAGATGTTCAGCGAGAACATCGGACTGGCCGGTGGTGTCGCACCCGTGCGGAAGTACCTGCCCGAACTGCTGGAGCTGGTCACCTCCGGAGCCGTCGACCCAGGCCTGGTCTTCGACCTCCGCTTGCCACTGGACCGGGTGGCAGAGGGTTATCGCGCCATGGACGAGCGTCGCGCGATCAAGGTCTACCTCGACGTCTAG
>JBDSXU010000245.1:0-6074 GCA_039926005.1 Marmoricola sp. | reverse complement strand
GCGCAGGCGACGACGCGGTCCTTGAAGGAGTTCGTCGGGTTGGTGGAGTCGTCCTTGACCCAGAGGTTGTCGATGCCGAGCTCGCGGCCGAGGTTGTTCGCCTTGAGCAGCCGGGTGTAGCCGGGCTCCATGTTGGGGCTCTGCTCGATGTCGTCGGGCACCGGCAGCAGCGCCTTGTAGCGCCAGATGTTGCGAGGGCCGGCCTCGATCTGCTCGCGGGTGACCTCGGGGAAGTCGTAGGCGACCTCGAGCGGACCGAAGCACTCCGGACACGCGTAGTGGGGGCCGAGCTCGACCTGGTGGCCACACTCGCGACAGGCCAGTCCGGTGGCGTTGCCGAAGGCGCGATCCCGGAGGACAGGCGCCGTGGCCGGTGGGGTGTGGGTTGCGATGCTCAAAGGAGGCCTCCTTCTCATCTTCCCTGACCCGACTCTCGGGCCAAGACGGATTTGGCACCGCACCTCAACACAACCGATCAGATCGGAGGCTCGTTAAGGCGGTTGCCGGGACTTCAACGGGCCGTTTCCCTCAGTCCCTCTCGATGAGCTGTGCTCCACATTAGGTAGCCGTCTCACAATGTGCACATCCATATCGACATGCGAGATGGCCCGTCTCGGCCTGTGTCATCGACGAATGTCTGGCTGGTACGAAGGATGCATGGCCGCGTATCTCGCCGTACTGCACCGCGCCGGTCCGTCCTGGCAGGCCTCGCTCCCCAGCGAGAAGCAGACGGGCTGGCCCGAGCACGCCGCCTTCATGGATGCCGTGGTGGACTCCGGTTTCGTCGTGCTCGGCGGACCGATGGCCGACGAGTTCCGGGTCGTGATGGCCCTCGAGGCCGACTCGGAGGACGACGCACGCGCCGTGTTGGCCCAGGACCCCTGGAGCGGCAGCCACCTGGTGCTGGTCTCCCTCGAGCCGTGGACCATCCGACTGGACGGCCGCCGCCGGCTCCACCCCTGAGGCCGGCACCTGGGGCCGGCCCCCGAAGTCTGCGTTCAGGCGCGGGAGTGCCTGATGTCGGCGGTGAGCTCACGGAGGAGGTCGAGTACGCCGGCCGGGCCCGCCACCACGACGTCGGCCATGTCGGCGAGCGCGTTCTGCTCCTCGGAGCCCGAACAGACCAGCAGGCTCGGGAAGCCCTTGCCCCGCAGCTCCTCGATCGCCTTGAACGCCTCGACGTCACCGAGGTCGTCGCCGCAGAACACGAACGCCTTGGCCCCGAGCTCCTCGGTGAGCCGGCGAACCGCCGCACCCTTGTGCATGCCGTGCGCGCGGACCTCGACCACCCAACGTCCCGGCTCCACATCGAGGTCGTGGCTCTTCGCTGCCTCGGTGAGCAGTGGCAGCAACCGCTCGAAAGTGCCTTCCGGGTCCTCGAGGCGGCGGGTGTGCACCGCCACGGCCAGCCCCTTCTCCTCGACCCAGGCCTCGACGGCGTCAGCCCTCCGCAACAGCCGCGGCAGCTCGCCCATGAAGGTTGCCAGCCCGCGCGGTGGTTTCGGCGAGATCACCCGACGGTTGGTGGAGGTCCAGCGCTCGTTGCCGTACTGGCCGAGGACGAACAGCTCCCGGCCGGTCTCCCCGATCGCGTTGCCAACCTCCTCGAGCCCGCCGAGGTCCAGTGCCTGGCGCGCGGGGCGGCCGGTGATCACGGCCACAGCGCGGACCTGGGCGGCGAGAGCGACCAGCACCTCCCCCGCGTCGGGGTGGATGTGGGCGTACTGCGGATCGTCGACGATCGGTGCCAGGGTGCCGTCGAAATCGAGGCCCACCACGAGGTCGTCGGCGGCGCGCACCAGGGCGGCGTACTCCTGCTCACCGGTCGTCGAGCCGAACTCCATGGCCCAACTGTTCCAGTGCCACGACTGGGTTGTCGAAGGGGGCCATCGCTTCAGCGGATTCAGCGCAGGTGGGTGAGCGCGCGGGTCAGCTGTAGTCGTCGGTGAGGATGACGGTCACACGGTCGAACCGCATCGGTTCCTCGGCCGCTCGCAGCCGCTTGATCCCGAGGTCGCGGCCGAGCTCGCGCGCGGCCTGCTTGAGCCGGGGCGGGTAGTAGACCGAGGTCCCGTCGACGGTGCCGTACCAGTTGTCGGAGCCCACGACGTTCCAGCCCGCGACCTTCGCCTTCTCGGCGACGCCACCGGCGAGACCCTTGGTCCGGGTGTTGTTGAAGACCTCGACGAAGACATCGCTGCGCTTGATCCGCTTGACCTTCGGCTTGGCCGCCTTCGTCGAGGTGGGCGAGGTCGCCGTCGGAGTGCTGGACGGCCTGCTGACCGCCGGGGCGGCGGTCTGGTCGGTGGGAGCCTTGTCCGGGTCGTTGGCCAAGAAGACCAGGGTTGCCATCGCGACCGCGGAGATGCAGAGCACGAGCAGCCGGGTCGGGAGGACGACACCGCGCTCGTCGCGGATCCGAGAGGACATCCGGGTCACTCCGAGAGGTCGAAGCCGAGTCGACGCGCGGAGCGCTGGCGCTGGCGGGTTGCCCGGAGACGTCGCAACCGACGGACCAGGAGCGGGTCGTGGACCAGCGCCTCGGGACGATCGATGAGGGCGTTCAGCACCTGGTAGTAGCGCGTCGAGGACATGTCGAACTTCTCGCGGACGGCCTGCTCCTTGGCGCCGGCGTACTTCCACCACTGGCGCTCGAAGTCGAGCATCGCCGCGTCCCGCGCGGACAGCTCGCCGGCACCCTCCGGTTGGGGGTTGTTGAGCGCGTGGCTGGCGACCATCCGGGCGACTCCTCGTGCGTGGATCGGGTGCTGTCGCGCTCATCATAGGCCTCGAAATACACCGATGTCATTTAGTCGGCGGCGTGGCGCGCGGAACCCGGGCCGGGTGGAGCCGGCCTGCTCGTGGGTCGGGCGTCCAAATAGGCTGCCCCGTGTGGAGACCATTCGATGGGGCGTGCTCGCGCCGGGGCGGATCGCCCACAAGTTCGCCGCTGACCTTGCGCTGGTCCCCGACGGTGAGCTCGTCGCCACGGGCTCACGGAGCACTGAGCGATCCGCGGCCTTCGCAGCCGAGTTCGGTGGTGCGGCTTACGGCTCCTACGAGGAACTGATCGCAGACCCCTCGGTCGACGTGGTGTACGTCGCTTCGCCGCATGCTCTCCATGACGAGCACGTGCGCCTGGCGCTCGAGGCCGGCAAGGCGGTCCTCTGCGAGAAGGCGATGACCCTCGACGCAGCCTCGACGACCGCCCTCTTCGACGAGGCTGCTCGACGAGGGCTGTTCCTGATGGAGGCGATGTGGGCCGCGTGCCACCCCATGATCCGCAAGCTTCGGAGCCTGCTCGCCGACGGGGAGCACGGCACGGCACGCCAGGTCCACGCCGACATCGGGTTCGTCGTGCCCGGCGCGCAGGGTGGGGGCGACCAGTCGGACCGGTTGCTCGACCCAGCGCTGGGTGCAGGTGCACTGCTCGACATGGGCATCTACCCGCTCACGTTCGCCCACCTCGTGCTCGGTGAGCCTGAGCGCCTCAGCGCGGTGGCGAACCTGTCCGAGAGCGGGATCGACCTCGACCTCTCCATCGCCGGCCTCTACAGCGGCGGCGGGACCGCAGCCCTGACGGCATCGATGACGTCCCAGGCACCGACGACCGCCTCCGTCGCGACCGAGATCGGCCACTTCGAGCTGCCGCGGAAGTTCTACCACCCGGACCGCATCAGATGGACGTCGTACTGGGCCCCCGAGGGCACCAGCGAGTGGATCGAACCCGACGAGCCGGTGATCGGGCTCGGCTACGGGAACGAGATCGTCGAGGTGCACCGCTGCCTGCGCGCGGGTGCCCTCAGCAGCGAGCTGGTACCGCCCGGACAGACCATCTCCCTGATGAGGCAGATGGACGACCTCCGCGCCCAGATCGGCGTCTCGTACTCCTGATCCGGTCCCACCCGGCCACCCTAGTAGGGTCCGAGGAGTGAGTCCGAGCCCGAAGAAACGCGCCACCGCCGATCTGGTCGTCGTCGCCAACAGGCTGCCCGTCGACCGTGTCGTCGAGGACGACGGCGAGGTCACGTGGCGACGTTCTCCCGGTGGTCTGGTCTCCGCGCTCGAGCCGGTGATGCGCTCCAACAGCGGTGCCTGGATCGGCTGGCCGGGTGACACCGGCGAGGTGCCCGAGGCCTTCGTCGACGAGGGTCTGACCCTGGTGCCGGTGGCGCTCTCGGAACAGGAGGTCGCCGAGTTCTACGAGGGCTTCTCCAACGACACGCTGTGGCCTCTCTACCACGACCTCGTCGCAAAGCCGTCCTTCCACCGTGAGTGGTGGGAGTCCTACGTGAGGGTCAACCAGCGGTTCGCCGACGCGGCCGCGAAGTTCGCAGCCGAGGAGGCCACCGTCTGGGTGCAGGACTACCAGCTGCAGCTCGTCCCGGCGATGCTGCGCGAGCTGAGACCCGATCTGCGGATCGGCTTCTACCTGCACATACCGTTCCCGCCGGCCGAGCTGTTCTCGCAGCTTCCGTGGCGACGGCAGATCCTGGAGGGCCTGCTCGGCGCCGACCTCGTCGGTTTCCAGCTCTCCGGCGCAGCCCAGAACTTCGTGCGCCTCGTCCGCCAGCGGGTCGGTCACAAGACCCACCGGGACTCCGTCTACCTGCCCGACGGACGCGTCGTACTGGCCAAGGCGTTTCCCATCTCGATCGACACCGCGGGCTTCGAGAAGATGGCCCGGTCCGAGTCCATCACCGAACGGGCCGCGCAGATCCGCAGCGATCTCGGGAGCCCGAAGAAGGTGTTCCTCGGGATCGACCGGCTCGACTACACCAAAGGGATCTACGCCCGGCTCCGGGCCTACGGCGAGCTCCTGGCCGACGGAGAGCTGACCGTGGACGACGTGGTCTTCGTCCAGGTCGCCACCCCCTCCCGTGAGCGCGTCGACCAGTACCGCAAACTGCGCGACGACATCGACCGGCTCGTCGGTCGCATCAACGGCGACCTCGGTCGCATCGGCCGCCCGGCCATCTCCTACCTGCACACCTCGTTCCCGCGCGAGGAGATGGCCGCGCTCTACCGGGCCGCCGACATCATGGTGGTGACGCCGTTCCGCGACGGGATGAACCTGGTCGCGAAGGAGTACGTCGCCTGCCGCTACGACGACGACGGCGCCCTCGTCCTCTCGGAGTTCGCCGGCGCGTCCGACGAGCTGCGGCAGGCCTACCTGGTCAACCCCTACGACATCAACGGCATGAAGGCGACGATGCTGGCCGCCTCCCGGGCCGAGCCCAAGGACCTCACCCGACGGATGCGGGCGATGCGCAAGACGGTGGCCGAGAACGACGTCTCCCACTGGGCCTCGACGTTCCTCGACCAGCTCTCCGGCACCCAGGCGACGCACACGAAGAGCACCCGGCCGGTGAAGCGGGGGTAGGGGTGTCTGCCCCCGGACCGGCCGCCCCGCCCCGCACGCCGGCTCAGTCGCCGGTCTGCGTTCCCCGCTTGCGGTGCTTCTCGCCCTCCCCCTCCTCGATGGAGTGGGTCTCGGCCTGCATTCCTCCAGGAGACATCAGCCTCTTGATGCCATCCGCGATCTCCGGGCCGAGCTGGCCCCAGCCGTCCTTGTAGCCGTAGACCGAGCGCAGTGACTGCGCCGAGTAGTCACCCCGGAAGATGTCGACGTCCTCCGCCGTGATCAGCCCGGGGTGGGCGACGCCGACGGACTCGGAGACCTTGACCAGCTCCTTGCGGAAGGTGCGGATGTATTGCGAGCAGCGGTCGGCCTTGGACACCGGGTCGAGCCCATGTGAGAGCCAGGGGTCCTGCGTCGCGACGCCGGTCGGGCACCTGTCGGTGTGACACTTCTGCGACTGGATGCAGCCGATCGACATCATCGCCTCGCGGGCCACGTTGATCATGTCCGCCCCGAGAGCGAACGCCACCACGGCGTTGTCGGGCAGGCCGAGCTTGGCGGACCCGATGAAGGTCACGTCGTCGGTGAGTCCCGCTTCCGCGAATGTGCCGTAGACACGGGAGAAACCCATCCGGAAGGGCAGCGCGATCGAGTCGGCGAAGATCGGCGGTGAAGCTCCCGTCCCGCCCTCACCCCCGTCAACGGTGACGAA
>JBDSXU010000244.1:0-3171 GCA_039926005.1 Marmoricola sp. | reverse complement strand
CATGACGATCGAGTCCTTGCCGCCCGAGAACATCAGGACAGGCTTCTCGAACTCGGCCGCGACCTCGCGGAAGATGTGGATCGACTCGGCCTCTAGCTGGTCAAGCTGGCTGAGCCGGTAGTCGGCGTGGGTCTGCGTCATCGGGTGGATGAACCTCTCAAGTCAGACGGCAGCCGTCATCGTATCGACATGCTTCTACGCCCGGAGCGCGGAGGCCGAAGTCGAGACGGTCCAGAGCAGTGACGTCATGCCTCGGTCGGTCTGGCCGGCACTCCCACGACTGTCTGGTCGGCGGAGACATCCCGGGTGACCACGGCTCCTGCACCCACCAACACGCCGTCCCCGACGGTGATCCCAGGCATGATCCGGGCGCCCGTGCCGGCGAAGACCCGGTCGCCGATCCTGACGTTTCCGGCGAGGGCAACCTGCGGGGTGAGAGTCACGTAGTCGCCCACCAGGGTGTCGTGCCCGATCGAGACGTTGGGATTCACGTGAACGTGCCTGCCCAACCGGATGTTCGTCGTGATCGTCGAGTTGGCACAGACGATGGAACCTGGTCCGAGCTCCACCGACCTGCGGCCGACGACCGCACCGGGATGGACGAGGACAGGCGCCGCTCGTCCCCACGAGCGGCACCGGTGATCGAGCTCCTGGCGGGGCGCGCAGGCGCCGATGGCGATGACGTACCCGACGGCTAGGTCCATCGCCTCGAGGAGAGCTGAGGCGCCCAGGTGCTTCACGCCGAGCTGTGCGAGGAGTCCCGCGTCCGGCTGGCCGTCATCGAGCACGCCCAGCACGGTGAACTCAGGGGATCCAGCCGCAACGTTGATGTCCTCGATGAGCTCGAGCACCTCGCGCCCGAACCCGCCGCCCCCGATGACGACCAGTGGTTGAGTCACCCGAGCAACTATCGCACCCCGTGCGGAGGTGCAACGTGCACGCGGCGGAATGGTGGGCCGAAAAGCCCGCCGACAGACAGCCTCATGGATTGCGGTGGTGCGTTGGTTGGGCCCACTCCAGAAGCGGGTGGGCTAGGGCGGTTCAGGCGCCCAGATCAGTCGCCTAACGGTAGTGGCATTTTGCGACCTAATCTGCGCATGTGAAGGCACAACTCACGTGCGACGCATGCCGGTCGACTGAAGGCACCTACTCCTCCTACGAGGAGTTGGCCGACCGCGCCTCGGCCCTGGGGTGGGCAGTCGGCGAAGACACCGTTATCTGTGCTGACTGTCTCGATCCTGGTACTCGCGCTCGCCACCGAGCGGAGGACGCAAGCGATCCACGGCCGAGCCGGACCTGAGCTGCGGCGTACCGTTCCCGGCTGATCGCTCGCTGGTCGACCGCCCGGCTACAAGGCCCAGAGCCACCCAGTTCGCCGTACGCGTGCTCAGGGGGAGCACCCCAACGGGAGTGATTCCGTCAGGCCCAGAAGGCAGTCACGGCGGTCGGGTCGCCAACGAACTGGTCCACCGAGCGAACGCGACCCCGCTCCAGTTCGAACAGCAGGATCTGGGTGTCGTCGAAGGTGCGCTGGTCCGGTCGGGTACCGCTGATGTTGGTGAGTACGGCCACGCGTCCTGCGCCGTCGGGCAGGTAGATCTCCGGCACCGGGCGCAAGGTGCCCGCCGTGAGCTCCATCGACTCCGCGAGGAATCCGACGATCGCCTCAACGCCCGCCTTGATGCCTCCGAGGCGGTCGTCGTTGCGGTGGTTCCAGGTCGCGTCGGCATGGAACATCGCCGCGAACCCGGCCATGTCACCCGCGGCGACGGCCTGGAACCCGGTCTGGACGGCCTCGACGTCGGCCGCGGCGCTGGTGCTGAGGGTGCTGGCTGCTGTGGTCATGATCGGCTCCTCGTGGTGGAAGTGGATGTTGTCCAGCACCAAGCTAGGAGGAGCAGGTCACCGCTCACATCGACTGTTCGATCGATTTCCACCTCCTGGTCCAGCGGCTCAATGTGGGGTCGCGGCGAGGCCGTGCTGCATGGCGAACATCGCCAGACCCGCCCGCGTCGAGACGCCGCACTTGGCGTAGATGTGCACTGTGTGGGTGTGCACGGTCGAGTGCGAGATGAACAGCTCGCCCGCGACCTTCGACTTGGTGAGACCGCTCGCCAGGAGGCGCAACACCTCGAGCTCACGCTCGGTGAGGTCCACCGGCAGGCGTGGAAACGACGCAGGGGGCGCGTCTGCTGCGCGCAGGACCGCGCGTACGGCGTGCCGGTCCAACGGCATCTCGGAGATGACGCGCGCCGCCTCGTCCGGCTTCAGCGCCGGCCGGTGAGGGCGGGTCTCGCCGAGCGCGTGCCAGACGTCCGCGGCGGCGAGCAGGCGGGTGGGCTCGTCGAGCTCAGTTCCGTGCACGGCCGCCGGGCCCCCGGACCCGTCCATGCGCTCGTGGTGACGGCTGACGATCACTGCCAGCGGCTGCAGCACCGGGGAACGGGACACGATGCGTCCCGAGTGGTAGGGATGCAGGCGCACCAGCTCCCACTCCTCGGGCCGCAACGGACCCGGGCGCTCCCAGACCCCCGTAGGCACGGCGACCCGGCCGAGGTCGTGCACCAGCCCGGCCCGGTAGGTCAGGGTGGGATCGCACCCCCCTCCGCCGTACGACGCGGCCCGCGCCAGCAACGCGACGCCACGTGAATGGCCCTGGAAGAACGGGGACTTGAGGTCGGCGGCATCACCGAACCCGGCCAGCGCCTCGTCGAGGTGGGCGTCGTCGGCGAACAGCCGCCGCGGCTGCGGCTCGGTGTCCACGACGGCAGCCCACAGGTCGTCCGGGCGCGAGACCGCCAACAGCTCTCCGGGCACCTCGAGGAACACCTCGGCGATCGAGGGGTCCAGAGCGCGCCCCGACCAGCGGCCCACCGTCGCCACCGCCAGCTCCTCATCCCCTACGGCCTCGAACATGACTGCGGTGAAGCCGACAGCAGCGAATCGCGCCGCCTCCGACACCTCTTCGCCGGCCAGGCCGGCCGGCGACCCCTTCCCGTCGAAGCGTTCGAAGGCGCACAGCACCGCCCCGCTGACGGCCTGGGGCAACCGCAGCCGCTTCGTCAGGTCCGCGCCGACCTCACAGTCCGCCCGGGTCGACTCCTCGACGATCCTGGGCACCTGGGGAGCACGGGCGAGCACCCGCAGCTTCTCGACCCCGGAGCCCAGCCC
>JBDSXU010000243.1:0-8841 GCA_039926005.1 Marmoricola sp. | reverse complement strand
CCCGGACGCCGGTGAGCCCGGCGACGACGTCTTCGAGCTGCTGCACCTGCGCGACGAGGTGATCGAGTTCGAGATCAACCCCGATCGCGCCTATGCGCTCTCCGAGCGCGGCGTCGCTCGCGAGGCGGCCATGGCGTACGACGTGGCCTTCCACGACCCGGCCGACCGGGAGACCCCTCCGGCCGACGAGAAGGGCTATCCCGTCGTCCTCGACGATCCGGAAGGCTGCCCCGTCTTCGTGGCCCGGACGGTGTCCGGCTTCGACCCGACGGCGCCCACCCCGACCTGGATGGCGCGCAGGCTGATGCTCTGCGGACAGCGCTCGATCTCGCTCGCCGTGGACGTCACCAACTATGTGATGTTCGAGCTCGGCCGGCCCATCCACGGTTACGACGCGGACAAGCTGTCGGGCCCGGTGCGGGTCCGCCGTGCCCATCGGGGCGAGCGGCTGAGGACGCTCGACGGCAACGACCGCGCGCTCTCGCCCGAGGACCTGGTCGTCACCGACGACTCCGGGATCATCGGTCTGGGCGGCGTCATGGGCGGCGAGACGACGGAGATGTCCGGCACCACCACACGAGTGCTGATCGAGTCCGCGCACTGGGATGCGGTGTCGATGTTCCGCACCGGCAGGCGCCACAAGCTCACCTCCGAGGCGGGCAAGCGCAACGAGCGCGGCGTCGACCCGACCGTCTGCGAGGCCGCGGCCGACCGGGTGGCCGAACTCCTCGCTGCCCATGGCGGCGGCACGATCGAGCCTGGTGTCACCGTCGTCGGTCGCCCTCCCGAGCCACGCACGATCACGATCCCGATCGACCTGCCTGCCCGGGTGACCGGGATGAACATCGCCTCGGACACCTCCATCGCCAACCTCGAGGCCGTCGGCTGTTCGCTCGAGACCAGCGCGGACACGCTGACCGCGACCGTGCCGATGTGGCGTCCGGACCTGAACGACCCGTTCGACCTGGTCGAGGAGGTCGCCCGGATCGTCGGCTACGAGGATGTTCCCAGCGTGCTCCCGCAAGCCCCGGCAGGTCGCGGGCTCACCCCCGCCCAGGGGCTCCGCCGGCGGGTCGGTCGAACCCTTGCCGGCGAGGGCTACGTCGAGGTGATCGACTTCCCCTTCGTCGGCGAGGCCGACCTCGACCGGCTCGGGCTGGAACCCGCCGACTCCCGTCGGACGACGCTACGGCTGGCCAACCCGCTCCGCGCCGAAGAGCCGCTGATGACCACCACACTGCTGCCCGGCCTGCTGCGGACAGTCGCGCGCAACGTCAGCCGCGGCGCGAACGACCTCGCCCTCTTCGAGGCGGCCACGGTCACGTTCCCGCACTCGGGCCCCGGCGCCGCGATCCTCCCGGTGGACCGGCGTCCGACGCAGGGAGAGTGGGACGACCTCGACAAGGCGATCCCGGCACAACCGCTGCACCTCGCCTTCGCCGTCTGCGGCGAGCGCGACCGTGGTGGCTGGTGGGGCAAGGGGCGCCCGGCGGGGTGGAGCGACGTGATCGAGACCGCGCGAGTGGTCGCGAAGTCACTGGGTCTCCAGATCACCGTCCGCTCGGCCGCTCTGGCGCCCTGGCACCCGGGACGGTGTGCAGGGCTGCTGGTCGGCGAGACGACGGTCGGTCACGCGGGTGAGCTGCACCCGACGGTGTGCCGCGCGTACGGCGTGCCCGCCCGCACCTCGGTGGCAGAGCTCGACCTCGACGCCCTGCTGTCCCGTGCAGTGACCGTCCCGTCCGCGCCGGGCTTCTCGGCCTACCCGGTCGCCAAGGAGGACGTCGCACTGGTCGTGGCGCACAACCTGCCGGCCGTGGAGCTGGCCGCGACCCTGCGGGAGGGTGCCGGACCGCTCTGCGAGACGGTGCGCCTCTTCGACGTCTACACCGGTGAGCAGGTCGGCGAGGGCAACAAGTCGCTCGCGTTCGCTCTGCGCTTCCGGGCACCGGACCGGACGCTCACCGAGAAGGACACTGCGGCCGCCAGGGAGGCCGCGGTCGCGCTCGCCGTACAACGTCACGGGGCCCGGCAGCGCTCCTGAGCAGGCCGTCTAGATCGTCGGCTGGGACTCTCCGCGTCGTCGACCCAGTCGTGTGGCGAGGTACACGCCTGCGACCACCGGACCGAGCATGGAGATTGCAGCTACCAGGAGCACGAACAGCTCGACGGGGCCTATGTTCATGACAGCACTCCAATGATGAGGTGTGAGAGGGGAGCATTCGAGACAGGCCTGCTCGGGCCCTGATTCATGGCTACCCCCGCGCCGAGGACCAATGCGATCACTGGCAGGAACGTGAGAACGGTCGCGAACCATTTCTCGCGCCTCGTCCATTGCGGGGATGCCCAAGCGAAACCCAGTCCGAGGACGGGGCCGACTATCGGGATGAGGACCGTCCCGACTGTGAGGCCCAGAACGGCGAGGACCTCGAAGGTGCCCCATGGGCTGGCCGACTCGTCGAATGCGCCGAGGTGCTCACGTGGTCGCTGGATCGGAGGACCCGCCTCGGACTCCAGGGCCGCCGCAGCCACGATCTCCTCGGGGGAACCAAGGTCGTTGAGCAGGTTCCTGACATCAGCGTCCGAGGCATCTTCGGCCAGACCAGCCTCGAGATGGCCGCGCAGCTCCAGGAGCAGGTCCTCCCGATCCTGGTTGGGAAGGACACGCGCCGCCGCCTCGAGTCGGCCGAGGTAGTCCTCGGCGAGCGGGTTCAGTCGGGTGGAGTTCATGGCGTCCCCTCCAGGAGGATCGTGTCGACGGTGTCTCGGAACCGACCCCACTCTGCGGTGAAGTCATGTAGGGCGCGATGGCCCTTGCTGGTGATGGCGTAGTACTTGCGTGGGGGCCCGCCCGAGTCCGATTCACGCCACGTGCTCGCGACCCGGCCGTCCTTCTGGAGTCGCGACAACAAGGGGTACAGCGTTCCTTCACCGGTCACCATCCCGTCCAGCGCCCCGAGGCTCCGGACCAGGTCGAAGCCGTACCGCTCCTCTCGGGCCAGCAACCCGAGAACGCAGTACTCGAGGGCACCACGTCGGAGCTGACTGAGAACGTCGGCGGCGACTACCACGCGTCACAAGGTACCTCGGGTAGCGATGTTCTACAAGAGTCTTCTGACGTCCTACGTGCCGCCGCTCAGCGCAACCCGTCGGATGACGTCCCGCGCACGGCCCAGGCCCGCGCCGTGAGCCGGATCCTGCCGTCCGGCTCGGGAGCCAGCACCCGCTCGAGCGCCTCGCGCAGCTCCTCGCGGGCGGGGTCGCCGAGCGTGGCGACGTATCCGGGCGCGGGGCCCTGACCGCCGAGGAACGGTGACCAGAAGTCGCTGAAGTCCTCGAACACGGTAGGCACCGTGACCGGGGTCGACCGCACGTCTCGGAGGCCGGCGCTCGTCCACATCTCAGCGAGGGCGTCGGGCCGTGACCACGAGAAGCGATGCCCCTCGTTGAGGTCGGCAACCACCGGGTCGAGCGAGCCTGCGACGTCCCAGAACGTCCGCAGCAGCTGCATGCCCTCCGCGTAGTCCCAGACGTACGCCGCGACGACGCCACCGGGAGCCGCCCTCGCCATCGACGCCACCGCGGTGACCGGGTCCGGGACGAAGTTGAGCACCAGCCCGGACACGACGACGTCGAAGGATGCGCTGGTCAGGTCGTCAGCGCTGCCGCGCTCGAACCGGACCCGCGGGTCGACCACGCGACGCGCTGCCTCCTCCACCTGGGCCGCGGACGGGTCGACTCCCAGGACGGAGCCGGGTGAGCATCGCTCCACGACCGCTGCTGTGAGCGCACCGCTGCCACACCCGACGTCCGCCCAGCGAAGGCCCTCAGGTTGGTTCAGCCAGTCCAGGAACCGCGGCGCGACGAGCCGGCTCCAGCGCCCCATGAAGCGCTCGTAGGCGTCACCCTGCGAGAAGACGTCGGAGCTGGGGTCGCTCAGGAGCCCGACCCCAGCTGCTCGCTGATGTGCTCCGCCTGTCGGATCGCCAGCGCGACGATCGTGAGGGTCGGGTTGGCCGCCGCGCCCGTGGTCATCACCGAGCCGTCGCTCACGAAGAGCCCCGGCACGTCGTGTGCCTGGCCCCACCGGTCGACGACGCCGTCCTCGGGTCGCTCGCTCATCCGGCAGGTGCCGAGGTTGTGGGTCGCGGGATAGGGCGGCGTGTGGTGCGTGCCGGTGGCGCCGACGGCCTGGTAGATCATGTCCGCCCGGGAGAACCCGTGCTCGCGCATGGCGACATCGTTGGGGTGGTCCTCGAAGTGGACGTCGGGAGCCGGCAGTCCCCACTGGTCCGGCAGGGCCGGGTTGAGGGTCACCCGGTTGGTCTCCTGCGGCATGTCCTCACCGACGATCCACAACCCGGCGGTGTTCTCGTAGGCGTCGAGGATCTCGGTGAACTCCGGTCCCCACGCACCCGGCTCGGCGAACGCGGCCAGGAAGGCCGGTCCCAGCGCCAGCGTCTCGAAGTAGTAGCCGCCCATGAAACCGCGCGAGGAGTCGAGCCTGGCCTCGTCGGCGATGATGCCAGCCATCGACTCGCCGCGGTACATGTGCACCGGCTGCTCGAACCGGGCGTAGACGGACCCCGTCGTGTGCCTCATGTAGTTGCGGCCCACCTGGCCCGAGGAGTTCGCGAGGCCGTTCGGGTGGAGCGAGCTGGCGCTCATCAGCAGCAGCCGTGGGGACTCGATCGAGTTCCCGGCGAGGCACACGATCTTGGCCGACTGGCGGTGCAGGTTGCCGTCCTTGTCGAGATACAGCACCGCGTTGACGCGACCTCTCGCGTCGTGCGTGATCTGCACGGCCTGGGACTCCGGACGCAGGTCGCACTTGCCGGTCGCGATCGCGCGCGGGATCTCGCGTACAGCCGTGCTCCACTTCGAGGTGTTCTTGTCGCCCTGGAAGTTGAACCCGTCCTGGATCGAGCCCGGGCGGCCGTCGTACGGCTCTGCGTTGGTGCCATAAGGACCGGTTGCGTAGAACTTGTAGCCGACCTTCTCCGCGCCGTTGGCGAACACCTTGTAGTTGTTGTTGGCCGGCAGCGCGGGCCGTCCATGGCGGTGGGTGGAGCCGATCGCCATCTCTGCCCGGTCGTAGTACGGCGCCAGGTCGGCCAGCGTGATCGGCCAGTCCAGCAGGTTCGCACCCTCCAGACCGCCGTAGTACCTGCGCGTCCTGAACTCGTAGTCGCGGAACCGCGGCGTTGCTCCCGCCCAGTGCGTGGTCGTGCCGCCGACCGCCTTCACCAACCAAGCCGGGAGGTTGGGGAAATCGCGTGCGACCCGGTAGGGGCCGGACGCGGTTCGGTTGTCCAGCCATGCCATCTGGTTGAAGGCGGGCCACTCGTCGTTGAGGTAGTCCTCGGGCTTCAGGTACGGCCCCGCCTCGAGTACGACGCACCGGATGCCGCGTGCGGTCAGCTCGTAGGCGATCGTGCCACCGCCGGCACCTGAGCCGATGACGACCACGACCTCCTCCTCGTTGCTGATCGCTGGGCCGGTTGTGGGGCCGGTTGTGGGGCCGTGCTGCGTGCTGCTCATCGGTCGCCGCCTCCGCTCGCGCTGACCTCGTTGTCGGCGGCCACCTCGACGAACTTCTCCGGGCCGTCGTACTCGTCGATGCGTGGGTTGGGTAGCCAGTCGAGGTCGTCGAAGCCGCGGTCGACGTAGCCGCCCTCCTCATATGACGAGCCCTCGTAGCCCAGGAGCCCCCACGTCTCGTGGTCGTTGTAGATCGACACCACGGCCACTCCACGCACGAACGCGAAGAACTCGGCGTCCCCGATCTCGCGCAGGAGTGCCAGGGCGGCGTCGTCGTCGAGCCCGGCGAAGTCACCCCCGGCCGCGGCGTCCAGGGACTCCAGGCCCTGCGTCAGCGCCAACCGGTGCCACAGGGATGCGTCCAGCTGAGCGATGATCTCGGCTGCCGTGCGTTCGTAGGGTCCGTCGGGGAACCGGGAGTGCGGGAAGGCGACCCGCAGGAGTCGTACCAGGGCGGTGTGTGCCCGCGGGCTGATCGTGGATGCGGGTGAGGTGTCGGGCATGGCTGCTCCCAGGTGTGGCCGGCGTCGAAGTGTGACGCACGCCACGTTAGGAAGCGGCTGGACGCATGTCCAGAGTCCGGTGGACGGAACCCGCCCGGGCGCCGTGCTCGGCCCATGCGTTGCACATGGCCACCGGAGAGGGAATGTGGCAGCATCGCGCCCGACCTGCGAGACGTCTCACCACCTAGGAGCCGACATGATCTTCATCTGCGTCAAGTCCAAGGTGAAGCCGGAGCATGCCGACCAGTGGATCGAGCTGACCCGCGAGTTCACGCAGGCCACCCGCGCGGAGGAGGGCAACCTCTTCTACGACTGGTCGCGCAACGTGGAAGACCCGAACCAGTACGTCCTCATCGAAGCCTTCAAGGAGAGCGCCGCCGAGGCGCACGTGACCAGCGACCACTTCAAGAAGGCACAGGTCGAGCTGCCGCAGTACATCCAGGAGACCCCCGAGGTCCGCAACGTCCTGATGGAGGGTGACCACTGGGACCGGCTGGGCGAGTTCGAGGTGGGCTGACCCCGGTCGGCTCGTTCGACCAACCAGTTAGACCGGGCATGCATCGATCTGTATAGTCATGCACATGTCCACCACAAGTGTTGCCGTCGCAGGAGCGAGCGGATATGCAGGTGGCGAGGTCCTGCGCCTGCTGCTCGCCCACCCCGACGTCGAGATCGGCGCCCTCACCGGCGGATCCAACGCCGGCGAGAGTCTCGGTGTGCTCCAGCCGCACCTCGTCCCGCTCGCCGATCGGATCCTCGAGGCGACCACGACCGAGATCCTCTCCGGCCACGACGTGGTCTTCCTCGCCCTGCCTCACGGTCAATCCGGTGCGGTCGCCGAGAAGCTCGGCGAGTCCTCACCCGACACCGTCGTCATCGACTGTGGCGCCGACTTCCGGCTCACCGATCCCGCCCTGTGGGAGCAGTTCTACGGCTCGGAGCATGCAGGGTCGTGGCCCTACGGGCTGCCGGAGCTCCCGGGAAAGCGTGCGTTGCTGGCAGGTGCGCGCCGGATCGCCGTACCCGGTTGCTACCCGACGGTCTCGACGCTCGTCCTCGCCCCCGCGGTCGCTGCGGGCCTGGTGCACGCCGACGACCTCGTGGTGGTGGCCGTGTCGGGCACCAGCGGGGCCGGGAAGGCGCCCAAGACGAACCTGCTCGGCAGCGAGATCATGGGCTCGGCCTCGGCGTACGGCGTCGGCGGGGTCCACCGGCACACGCCAGAGATCCTGCAGAACCTCGGCGGCCTGACCGAGGAGGAGGTGAAGGTCAGCTTCACGCCCGTGCTCGTGCCGATGCCGCGCGGCATCCTCGCAACGGCGAGCGCATCGGTGAAGGACGGCGTCACCGCTGACGACCTGCGCGCCTGCTACGTCAAGGCCTACGCCGACGAGCCGTTCATCCACCTGCTGCCCGAGGGGCTCTGGCCGGTGACGAAGTCGGTGACCGGCTCCAACAGCGTCCACCTGCAGGTGACCCTCGACGAGGCAGCCGGGCGCATGGTCGCGGTCGGGGCCGTCGACAACCTGGCCAAGGGCACCGGGGGAGCGGCCGTGCAGTGCATGAACCTCGCGCTCGGCTTCCCTGAGCAGACCGGACTCTCGACCGTGGGCCTCGCGCCATGAGCGAACCCGTCGACGAGACCTTCGAGGAACTCGCCGCAGCGCAGAGCTTCACCCTCGAGCAGTTCCCGGAGAAGCTCGCCGTCGTCCGCCTCGGCCCCGGTGCCGAGGTCCCCAGCTGGGCCGAGTCGTCCTCACTGTTCTCGATCACCGCGACCGCCCTGGAGACCAGCGTGGTCTGCGCGATGCGCAGCGTGCCGAAGAAGGCGAAGCAGGCCGGACCGTTCACGGCTTTCGCCGTCAAGGGCCCGCTCGACCTCGCGTTGACGGGCGTGCTGGCGACGCTGCTGCAACCCCTCGCCGCGGCTGCGATCAGCGTCTTCACGATCTCGACCTTCGACACCGACTGGGTGCTGGTGCCCATCAACGACGCGGAGCGCGCGGCCGAGGAATGGCGACGATCGGGCCACGAAGTCGCCCTCGCCGTTCCCGTCAAACACCAGGAGAGTCACAAGAAATGAGCGTCACCCACCCCGCCGGCTTCACCGCTGCCGGCGTCGAAGCGGGCCTGAAGACCAGTGGCGGCAAGGACGTTGCCCTCGTGGTCAACGCCGGGCCCCACTACGACTCCGCCTCCGTGTTCACTGCCAACCGCTGCAAGGCCAACCCGATCCTGTGGAGCCAGGAGGTCGTCAAGGACGGCATCGTGCGCGCCGTGGTGCTCAACTCCGGCGGCGCCAACTGTTACACGGGCGCTGAGGGCTTCGCGACCACGCACGCGGTCGCCGAACGAGTTGGCGAGGGTCTCGAGATCGGCGCGATCGACGTGGTTGTCTGCTCGACCGGCCTGATCGGCCTGAGCAACCCGCGCGAGAACCTCCTCATGGGCGTCGACGACTGCCTCTCCGCGCTCGGTGAGGAGGGCGGACGGGATGCCGCCGAGGCGATCATGACCACCGACTCGGTGAACAAGCAGGTCGTCGTCGAAGGCAACGGCTGGTCGATCGGCGGCATGGCCAAGGGCGCCGGCATGCTGGCTCCGCAGCTGGCGACCATGCTCGTCGTACTCACGACCGACGCTGTCGTGCCCGCCGCAGAGCTCGACACCGCCTTGCGCGCTGCGACCCGGATCAGCTTCGACCGGCTCGACTCCGACGGCTGCATGTCCACCAACGACACCGTGACGATCATGGCCAGCGGTGCCAGTGGCCTCACCCCCGCCATCGACGACTTCG
>JBDSXU010000242.1:0-3892 GCA_039926005.1 Marmoricola sp. | reverse complement strand
CACCATCGCCACCACGGCGAACACGACCATCGCGCCGAGTGCGAGCGTGAGCCCCGCTCTGACCCAGGGTCGGGAACCGCTCTGCTCCATGAGACCCCTCTTCCTGTGTTGGTCGGCGGTGACCTGGCGGTGGTCCTCGTCTGTGCGCCGACTTCTAAGGTGCAGAGGGGCGCGGACGGCTGCTGATACCTCCGGGGGTTGATCAGCTGACTGCGATGTTGGGTTTCTCGGAAACCCCGGCCTCCGCAACTGATCCGGCTCTCCGAGACTCGCCGGACTGCCGCCGGCCACCGCCCGCTCTGGACGAGAGCGGCCTCGAGATCCGAGAGTGGTGGGCGAGCCCCGACAACCGCCCGACCAACGATCAGGAGCAACCCACATGACCGAGCCGAAGCTGTCCTTCCCGACCTCGCTTGGCACCTCGACCGCGGACGAGATTCACCTGATGGGCCAGGACCTGACCGCCGACCTGATGGGGAAGGTGACCTTCGGTGAGCTCGCCTTCTGGCTGGTCGCCCTGCGGCGTCCAACGCCGTCGGAGACGCGGGTCCTGGAGGCGGTTCTCGTCGCGTTGGCGGACCATGGCTTCACCCCCACCGCGATCGCAGCGCGTCTGACCTACCTCTCGGCACCCGACTCCCTGCAAGGCGCGCTCGCGGCCGGCCTGCTCGGTGGCGGTTCGCGATTCCTGGGCGTGACCGAGGACTGTGCGACGTACCTGCACGAGGTCCTCGAGCACCATGACGGCGACCTTCCCACCGACGACGCCGGTTGGGACCGGCTCGCGCTCGCCGCTGTCACGGACACGCGCCAGGCAGGGAAGTTCGTCCCGGGACTCGGCCACCCGGTGCACAAGGTGCAGGACCCCCGTACGCCGGTCCTGATCGCCATCGCCGACGGGGAGGACCTGCACGGACCACATCTGCGGCTCTTCGAGGCAGTCGGTCGTGTCCACGAGCAGGTGCTCGGCCGCCGTCTCCCGTTGAACGGCGCCGGGGTTTGCGGTGCCGCCCTGGCCGACCTCGGGCTTCCCATCGAGATGTTGCGCGGCTTCGCGTTGCTGGCGCGTGCGGCCGGTCTCCTCGGGCAGATCGCCGAGGAACAGCGACGACCGATCGGCATGGACGCCTACCGCGCCATCGACCGCAATGCGGAGTATGTCGACCCCTCCAGCTGAAGCTCAACGCCCTTCATCCGAGGGAGAACCATGGCCACGTTGGTCGCGGCCATCGCGTCGACCGGCACAACGGAACGGGAGTTCGGCGTCCCCCCGCACGCGACTGCGTGGCTCGTCGGACCTCGCCACCCAGGCATGCCTGGCCAACATGTTGATGATGGGTGCGGACGCGTCGTTTGACATTCATCTTGGCGCTGTACGTTCGCAGCCATGGAGCCTCTCGACGGTCTCTACTGCCATGGCGATGCCCTCCACACCTGGGACCAGGACGGGGTCAACCTGACTCGCAGCCGCGCGAGCTCTGCTGTGAGCGCAGATCACGAACAGATCACGAGTGCTCGCCCGTTGCCAAACATTCGTTGGTGCGCCCCGTGATGATCCACGAACGACTCGCGCAGCTCATCGAGCGTCTCCCGATCTACGACTCGAGGATCCGTCGCCGCGAACCTGGTGGCGTCCACAAGATGCGAGTCACGCTGCGACGGCTGCGCAGCCTCCTCGCGACGTTCGCTCCCCTGTTCGACCGTGACGTGGTTGTGTCCCTGCGAGACGAGCTCAGTTGGATCGCAGGTGAGCTCGCCGGTGCCCGCGACGCCGAGGTCGTGCGCACCCGCCTGAATGGGATTGCCACGACGCCGGAGGAGCTTGCGGTCGCGCGTCGAATCAAGAAGGCCCTGGGGGCGGCCGAGGTCGCGGCGATGGAGCGCTCGGTCGCCGCGCTGGACTCCGAGAGGTACTCAGAGGTGCTTCGGCGCCTGAACGGCTTCGCGACCGACCCGCCGTGGAACCCCCACGTGGACGCAACATCCGACGGCCTGCTCCGGCGCCGCATTCGGCGTGACTGGAAGCGGCTGCGACGCAGGGTGGAGCGCGCGAGCGAGGCAGCCGGCGGCAGCGTGCACGACGCGACGCTTCACGAAGTCCGCAAGGCCGCCAAGCGCCTCCGATACTCCGCCGAGACGCTGGTTCCGGCATCCGGCGAGGACGCGAAACGCCTCGCCCGCGGGGCAAAGCGGATCCAGACCGAGCTCGGCGAGGTGCAGGACAGCGTGGTCTCCCAGGCGTTGCTGCGCACGATGGCCGAAGACGCAGAGCCGGGCGAGGCCTTCGTCCTGGGTCGGCTGCAGGCGCACGACCGCTTCCTGGCAGCGAGCGCGGAGGCACGTTACGCCAAGGCCTGGGCCAAGCTGTCCCGCAGGAAGAACCGCCGATGGCTGAAGTGACCCAGTCCGGGTCGGGCGGCGCCGTCTCGGTCGTCTGGGCGTCTGGGTCGAGGACTCCGGGAGCTGGGACAGAGCTCGTGCGCGCAGAGGTGGCTCGAGCGGTGGGGATCCCGGTCGAGGAGGTGCGGCTGACCCGGTCGTGTCCCGCGTGTGGGAGCTCCGACCACGGCAGGCCCGTGGTTCTTGCGGAAGGTCGGCCCGCGCTGCCGTGCGTGAGCCTGAGCCGGGCGGGCGACCTGGTCGTCGTGGCCGTCTCCGAGAGTGGCTCGGTGGGGGTCGACATCGAACGACTGGTCGCGCCGAGGTTCGCCGGGTTCGACGCCGTGGCGCTGCACCATTGCGAGCCTTCTCCCTGCCTCGACACGCGTGCAGCGACCTGGGTGCGCAAGGAGTCGTTGCTCAAGGCGACCGGCGACGGCCTCCGGGTCGACCCGCGACACATCTGGTTGAGCGATCCCGACCAGCAGGCTCGGCTCCTAGAGTGGGGCGCGCCCGACCCGCCCATGTCCAGCGTGTGGATGCAGGACCTCGAGATAGAGGGGCACGCGGCGTGCGTCACTGTGCTCAGTGAGCTCGCTCCGCAGTTCAGCCTGCGGCAGGCAGTTCCGGAAGGGCTTCCTCACTGAGCCACTCCTCGAAGAGTTCCGTCACCGAGGTGCCTGTCTGCTCCTCGACGAAGGCGATGAACATCTCGGTGGAGACCGTGCTGTGAGCGTGCTCGCCCGTCCACGCCTTCAAGACCTCGAAGAACTCCTCGTCGCCGAGGGTCAGGCGCAAGGCATGCAGCAGCAGGGCACCCCGCTTGTACACCCGGTCGTCGAACATGAGCTCGGGACCGGGGTCTGCGAGAACCAGGTCCTGGTCCAGTGAGTCGAGGCGGTCCCAGTGCTTGAGCGCCCGTTCGTGCGCAGAGGCCTTGCCCGACTCCTCGGACCACAACCACTCGGCGTAGCAGGCGAATCCCTCATGCAACCAGATGTCATGCCACGCTTCGAGCGTGAGGCTGTTGCCGAACCACTGGTGCGACAGCTCGTGGGCGATCAACCGCTCGGCGTCCCAGTCGGTCACGAGGTAGTTGGCACCGAACGTCGAGAGCCCTTGTGACTCGAGGGGAATCTCCAGCTCGTCCTCGGTGATGACCACTGAGTAGCGGGCGAACGGATAGTCCCCGAACAACCGCGTGAATGCCTTGATCATCTCTGGCTGTTGTCCGAAGGCCGCGTCGTACTTCGGGACAAGGCGAGAGGGCACGGCGGCGTACAACGGGACGATCGCGTCGAGCTCGCGAAGCTGATAGCGGCCGATCTGCACGGTGGCGAGGTAGGGCGCCATCGGTTCGGGCTGGTCGTAGACCCAGGTCGTCGAGCTCGCGTGCCGACTCGTGGAGACCAGCGTGCCGTTGGAGACGACGAGGTGGGTCGTCGGTGCTGTGATCGCCAGCCGGTAGGTGGTCTTGCTGCTGGGTCGGTCGTTGCACGGGAACCACGAGGGC
>JBDSXU010000241.1:0-9320 GCA_039926005.1 Marmoricola sp. | reverse complement strand
ACATGCATCGCCCCAGCATAGGTGGGACCGTCCGGTCTCAGTCGCAGCGAACTACGCAACCGGCACCTCCGAACTCGCGGGACTCTCAACACCCGAGCGCCCCGGCAGCGCGAGGCGCGAGCTGTTGGCGCGACCCGTCGCGCATTCGTGCCCGGCGAACACGAACCGCTTGTAGGTGATGTACCGGAAGATGGTGCCCAGCGCGAGACCGATGACGTTGGCGGAAATGTTGTCCGCGAGCCTGCTGGTCAGTCCCAAGACGTCGTGGGAGAGGGTCAAGGTGACCACCGAGAATCCGAAACCGATGATGTTGAACAACACGAACAGGCCGACTTCGCGGCTTCGATTCTCAGTAGCCTGATCGCGCCAGGTCAGGGTGCGGTTTCCGATGTAGGTGACCCCCATCGCAGCTACAAGCGCCATCGTGCGCGCGATCGAGGGATCCAGAGCGGTGACCGGACCAACCGAGAGGAGCGCATTGAACGCGAGGACGTCGACCACGTATCCGGCGCCACCGACCGCGAGGAAGGTGAGCACCTCGCGGCTGGAGAGTCGCCTCAAGATATGCAGGGCCAGCTCACGCAGCGACATGACGTCCGCCCCGCCGTCTGGCCGAGCTCGGCTGGGTCTGGTCCTGTGAGGCACCCTGACCGCTGGTGGTGTCGTGGTGCCGGAACTCGCGCCAGCGCCAGACCAGCACCCGTATCAGGGCCTCGACCGCGATCGACCCGGACATCTTCGAGGTACCGACAGTCCGGTCGACAAAGGTGATTGGCACCTCGCGCACGCTCAGACCGAGCCGGACCACGCGCCAGGTGTTCTCGATCTGGAAGCAGTACCCGTTGGAGACGGAATCCAGGACGCCGATACTTTCGAGGGTGCCGCGGCGGAACGCCTTGAACCCGGCGGTGGTGTCGTGGACGGGAAGTCCCAGGACGAGCCGCACGTAATGGTTGCCCGCCCACGAGATCAGCCGGCGGCTCGGGGACCAGTTGCTCACTCCTCCACCGGGGGTGTAGCGGGACCCGACAGCCATGTCGGCCGTGTCGAGGGCTCGGAGCAGCGCGGGAATGCGGTCGGCGGGGTGAGAGAGGTCGGCGTCCATCTGGACCACTGCGTCGTAGTCACGCTCCAGCGCCCAGGCGAACCCGGCACGATAGGCACCGCCAAGTCCATCTTTGGTGGTGCGCGAGAGCAGAAACACCGCCCCAGCCGTCGACCGATCCGCGCTCAGGGGCCACTCGACGTACGCCGGGTGGACCTTCACCAGATCCGCTGTGCCGTCGGGGCTGTTGTCGTCAACGACGAGCACATCGACCCCAGTGGTCTCCTGCCGCACGCGCTCCAGGACGGCTGTGACATTTCCTGCCTCGTTGTAGGTGGGGATCACCACGACAGTTCGTTGAAGCTGCGGGGGGCGGAACTGGTGCAGCCGGTTGCGGTTGGTGAGTGAGTGCATGGCAAGACTCCTGTGCTGTGGGGTTAGACGGGAGAACCCGGTGGTTGGACGTCCGGGGATATCGCAGGGGGTTGCTCGCGGGGAGAGAAAGGTTCGGCGCACGGTGCTCCAGGTGGCCAGCACAGCGGTGGACATGGCCACACCACCGAGGACGTCGGTGGCCCAGTGCACGCCGAGATAGACGCGGCTGAGGCCGACGACCGCCACGATCGTCGCTGCCCCGAGGCCGACGAGCACTCGGGTCCGGGGGGTGGATCGAGCGGCGACGAGCAGGGCGATGATGCCCCACGCTGCGACCGCTTGGGAGGTGTGCCCAGACGGGTAGGCCCACCCGCCGGCGGGGGCGATCCAATCGGCTGCGGGCGGTCGGCCTCTGTGGGCGATCAGACCCACGATGGTGTGCAGGGAGACGGCGCCGAGGTAGACGACAAGAATGTCGAGCACCGGCGCGAGTGAACGGCGACGGCGCGCGAGAACGCCGCCGACGATCGCGAGGAGCGGGACGGTGACCGCAATCGCTCCGAGCCAGGTAGCTGTTGAGAAGAACGTGTTCAGACCGGCGGCCCGATGCGCATCGACCCATGTGTGGATGCGTGGGTCGAGCAGTGCGAGCTCTTCGTGGCCCAGAACGTCCTGGGTGACACCAAGGGACATCCAAGTCGCGGCGATGGCAACGGCGATCGCGACCGTCAGTCCCAGCCCGGCTCGGTCACTCGGATCGAGTCGCCTCCCCAGCCAACGTGAGGTCCGCGGGAACCGGGCCAAGGTGCGCTGCACCACGACGCAGGAGGTCACCGCGCTCACACTGCGGGCGATGCGTCGGGTGCCGAAGCGGCGCAGCACGAACCCGCTCAAGAAGCCCACCGCGACCAGTGCCAGCGCCGCGAGGCCGAGGCGGGAGGCGATGTGCTCGACGTGGCGCCAGTTGTTGCCGCCCAGGTAGCCGAGCATCACCGAGAGCACACCCCAGCCGACGGCGCTGGACACGTTGTAGAACAGGAACGTGCGGTAACGCAGCCCCGACATGCCCGCCAACCCGGGGATCAGGACGCGCAGCGCCGCTGTGAACCGGCCGAAGAACACGGCCTTGCCGCCTCGCTCGGCCAGATAGGCCTCGGCCCGGTCCAGATGGGCGGGCTTCACAAACCTGCCTACCGTTCCATCCAGCAGCCCCCTGCCGAACCGACTGCCGACCGCGTAGCCGACGCTGTCGCCGAGAATGGCGCCGCCGATGCCGGCGGCCAGGACCGCGAGGACCGGGACCCGGCCCTGGGAGGCCACGACGCCTCCCAGTATCAGCGCGATCTCGCCGGGGAAGATGAACCCGATGAATGCCGAGGACTCCAGGGCAGGCAGCAGGAACACGATCGCCAGTACCACCGCGACCGGGAGGGTCAAGATGTGCGAAGCCAGGTCGCCCATCACCGAGTCCAGACCTCCCCTCGCGCCTGTACCAGAGGCCCGGCAGGTGTCCGCGCCAGCTGTCTGATACCCACAACCAGCGGTCGCCGGGCAACGAGGTACCCGAGGGCAACGACGCCGGCCCCGAAGAACAGACCGGCGATCACATCGAGCGGGAAGTGAGCACCCACATAGACACGTGCGAACCCCAGAACCACCGCTGCGACCGCGGTCAGCACGCCGAGCCGCCGGTTGCTCAGCGACACCCCGGCGGCAACGGCACCAGCCATCACCGCGTGGTCGCTGGGGAACGAGAAGTCCTGGCTGTGGGCCACCAACATCAGCGCGTGCGGGAAAACGGTGTACGGGCGGGTCTCGCCCACGAAGTTGCCCAGGGGCTGGTTCAACGCCAGGGCGACCAGGACACCGACGGGGGCCCACAGTGCTGCCGCCATGGTCCGCGGGTCCGGGGCGTGGCGTGCCCGCCACCAGGCCAGCGCCAGAAGGGCGGCGAAGAGCACGACGCCGTAGGCGGCGTACGCCCGCATCGGGGTGTGCAACGCGGGCGTGATCCGGGCGAAGTGGTTGACGGACTCGAACCAGGCGTGTTGAAGGCTCTCAATGCTCTGCCGCATCAGTGCCCCCTCGATCGGCACACGGCGAGGTGAGGTGTCGGCGCCAGCTGGCGGTCGATCCCCTGGTGCAGCCACACGGGATGGCCGCACACGTCGGCCACCCGAGCGTAGTGCGCCCCGAGGGCGGCATCGACACGGTGGTCCGGGTCAAGGCCCCATGAGTTCGAGCTGTCCCACCGCACGACCCACGTGGGAGCGTCCGGCCCCTCGAGAGCCCCTACCAGCAAAGTCAGGTGGGGGTCCAGGGTTCGCGCAGGCAGGCTCCACGCGTAGGGGTAGCCGGGCCGCAACCGGGAGGCGTTGATGACATTGGCGTGCGTGAACGGAACCACGATCGAGTCGCCGGCCCGGGCGGAGTCGGCGATCCACCGACCTGTCGTATACGACGCGCTGGGTGTGTGCGCATATTCGAAGGAGCGGATCGGCGAGACAACAGCGGTGACGATGACAGCCAGGACGACCAGCCTGCGCGTCCAACGGCCGCTTGGGGTGCTTCGGTTCGCGCTGAGACCAGCGGCGAGGGCCACCATCGGGATCAGCGCGATGCAGTAGTGCGACCAAAAGTTTGCCCCAGCAAACACACCGAACAGCTCCACTGCGCCAGTGGCCACAACCGCCCAGGCCAGAGGGTTCAGGTGCCGCAGCCGCCGCCGGTGGCTGATGACCAGGTGAACGACCAGGAACGCGAGCCCGGACACCAAGGCGACCCCGGCGAGCTCGTCGAGCCGGTGCAGCGGTGCAGTCCAGGACCCCCCGGCCATCACCGCGGCAGCGTCGGCCCGGAACCCGAACATCGCGTACAGCAACGCCCCCAGTCCACCGTGGTCGCCGGCCCACCACACAGTGACCGCTGCTGGGACCAGTGCACCCAGCACGAACCCGGCTGCGGTGAGCAGCATCCGACACGGCCGGTAGGTCAGCCGGTTGCTGCGCGTCGAGACACCGGCGACGAGAAGGACAGCGGCAAAAACGAACCCATCGGCGAAGTTCTGCTTCATCAGCATCGCTATCGCGGCCGAGGCACCGGCGAGCGCCCCGAACAGCACCACCTGCGCACGGCTCCTTGAGATCCGCGCGGCGCGGATCAGGGCGGCGACCGACACAGACACGAACACCGCTGCCGCGAGCTCACCAGTCAACCGCTGCGCCCCGAACAGGGTCGAGGAGGCGAACGCGAACCCGGTCCACGCCGCCCACCTGGCCGCGAGGTGACCACCCACCCCCGCGGCCGCCCACGCCAGCGCCGCGACCAGGGCCACCGCAAGTATGCCAGCGCTCAGACGCACACCAAACGGGCCGAGGTGTTGAGCCAAACCATAGAGAGCGATCAGGCCCGGTGGGCGATCAACCCACTGCGGTCCATAGAGAAACCCACCCCCTGAGCCCGCAAACCGGGCCACCATGGAGAACCCGCCCTCATCGGAACCCAGATGGCGCGAGAGTGCAAACAGGTGGACAACGAGCGTCGCCAAACAGGCGAGCACCACCGAACGTTGTCGGACCCAACCGCGGAATTGCGTCAGATTTCTCGGCGAGCCTCGCCGAGGCGAATCCGGCCTCCTCACACCGGGCGCGCGAACCGGACCCGGATCCACCACCGAGGGGGAGCGCTCCAGAACAGCAGCACCCCGCACACGCAACAGGGGCCGTTCGCGAATGATCTGTCCCAAGCTCACAATCGTTGACGCTACGGACCAGACATGAGGGAAACATGAACGCCGACGCCCTGCCTGAGAGGTCCGTCATTCCCCGTGACGGGTCGGCGCGACCTGAGGACGGCGAACTCGATCGCGCCCCCGCACGAGGGGCACAGGCGGCCTCGCACCCGCGATGGGCGGCGCGCTTCACGTTGCCTTCATGTCGCCTCGCTTCAATGAGGAGCGCACGGACATCGGTCCGGCTACTAGGTGAGGCGGAGAACATGTCGAGCGGCAATCGGACCGACCTCAGGGACGCGCAAGCCGTCCCGGCTGTGTTGGGAATGCGGCAGTCTGGGCTTGTCGACATCGTCTCCGGCAGCTTCGGTGCCGGACACGACTCGGCTGCCCTGGAGATCGCCACCCGGTTCCGCGCCCAGGGCTACGTGACGCGCACCTGGGACATCGTTGACCTGTTCCCCGCCCACCTTGGCGAGCTACTCCGCTGGGCCTACCTGCGTCAGATCCGATCCCTGCCCGGCAGCTGGGAGATGCTCTTGGAACGCCTCGAACCCGGATCCCCGCTGAACCGAGCAGTCGGTCGCGGACTTGCCCTGACGAGCGACTCGCTGCTCGACATAGCGGCTAGTCGACCCGAGGTGATCGTGTCGACCCATCCATTCGCCAGCCAAGCCTTGGGACGACTTCGAGCAGCGGGGCGTCTGGAGTGTCCGGTCGTGACCTACCTGACAGACATGTCCGTGCATCCTCTGTGGGTACACCCCTCGGTTGACCTGCACCTGGCCCTGCACGAGATTCCGGCGGCCCAGGCACGCCGATGGAACGGGACGACTACCGTGATCGAACCGCTCGTCGCGTTCGGCGATGCCCACCGACCTCCTGATCGGAGGTCAGTCCACGACTTGCGGAGAAGCATCGGTCTGCCGACCGGGGAAACCTTGGCGCTGGTCACCGGCGGCTCACTCGGAATCGGAGAGCTGGCACGATCAGCCACAGACATCGCCGAGACCGGCCTCGCGCTGCCGGTGGTGCTCTGCGGTGAGAACACCTCCCTCTACCGCAGGCTTCGCTCGACGCCGCACGTGGTTCGCCTCGGGTGGAGGGACGACCTGCCCGAGGTGTTGAGAGCAGTGGACTGCGTCGTACAGAACTCTGGCGGCTTCACCTCGCTGCAGACGATCGCGGCTGGAACCCCAGCCCTCTCCTATCGCTGCCTTCCCGGACACGGGAGGAGCAACGCGCGAGCCCTGCACCAGGCGGGCCTCATCCCATGGGCCCAGACGAAATCCGATCTAAGGCACGAGCTTGCCGGAGCACTTGCCGAGCGCAGGACGACAAACCCTCGAGTTGAACCAAGGATGCGGCCGGACGTGGTTGACGCTGTCTTCCCCGAACGGTTAAGAGCCTCCGCGTGAAACGGTCGACCGCGGCGCTGCCAGCATTGATGCTCGCTGCACAATGGGGGCCGGCGCTCACCTCGTTGCCCCGGGTACGACGGACACTCACCCCCATGCTGGCCGGCATCAGCCCCAAGCCACACGTTGCGCTCACCTACGACGACGGCCCCGATCCGCGCAGCACACCCTGTTTCCTCAATGTACTGGCCCAGCACGACCGAACCGCGACCTTCTTCCTCCTGGGGGAACACGTCGAGAAGAACCACAACCTCGTCAAAGACATGGTCGACAGCGGGCACGAGCTGGGCGTGCACGGTTGGAATCACCAGTGTCTTGCAACCAAACGCCCGGGCACTCTCCACGACGAGCTCCGCCGTACCAAGCACCTTCTTGAAGATCTCAGCGGCGCACCAGTGCGCTGGTACCGGCCGCCGTACGGAGTCCTGACCGGCGAAGGTCTCCTCGCCACAGGCGCGACTGAACTCCGAACAGTTCTGTGGACCTCGTGGGGCCGGGACTGGACCTCGGTCGCGACCCGCGACTCAATCGCGCGCACCGTCACGCGCGACCTGAGACCAGGGGGCACGGTGCTGCTCCACGACACCGACCGCACCGCCGCACCCGGCTGCTGGAAACGCACGCTCGCAGCCTCGGAGCTACTCCTTGAACACTGGGCACGCCACGACTTCCGCGTGGGGCCGTTGCGTGACCACTGGTGATCGACGGACACCGACCGGAAACCCCATGATCAGCCCGCCCGATACCACGGCCGCCCGCACTGAGAGGGAGAACATGATGTCCGCCTCCGAGTCGCCGAGCCGGCAGCCGCTGCCCACTGGGCTGTTCGCCGACGACGAGCGCGAATACGGCTGGCTCGTCCGGGTGTGGATTCTGGTCACTCTGTTCGCGGTGGTGACCGCCGCGTGGTCGTTCCGGGTGGGGATCCCGGTCCGGGACCCCCATGGGGCGGTCTTCGGGTCGCGCATCGCCATCTCACTTGGGTTGTTCACCGGTTTGGCGCTGGTCGATGCCTCTGTTCGCGCGGGTCACAGTGGGTGGGCTGTTGGCAGAGTGGTCGGCGTACTCCGCAAGCGTTGGCCCGCGCGTCGCCTGGCACTCGCGATGAGCGGGCTGCTGGCCTACCACCTGGTCTACCTCTGCTACCACAACCTGAAGAGCTGGGACGTCTTCAACCAGGTGCGTGACGACATGCTCCTGCGGTGGGATCGGTGGTTGTTCCTAGGCCACAGCCCTGCCGTGTTGCTGCACGACCTCCTCGGTCAGCACGTCGCGGCATACGTCCTGATGGTGGTCTATGAGTCGTTCCCGGCCCTCATGTCGGTGTCGTTCGTCGCGGCCCTCGTGTTCGTAAACCGGATCCGTGACGGCTATGTGTTCATCGCCTCGGCCCTGTGGGTGTGGATCCTCGGCGTCGGCTCGTACTACCTGATCCCGTCGCTCGGCCCGTTCAACTCCGCCCCCCGAGAGTTCACCGGCCTCCCCCACACGATGATCCAAGACACCCAGGCCCGCTACATGAGCCAGCGTGCCCACCTGTTGGGTCACCGCCATGCCAGCGACGCATTCGCCCAAGTCTCCGCGTTCGCGAGCCTTCATGTCGGCGTCGTCGCTCTCATCGTGTTGATGGCGCGCTATTACCACCTCCGTCGCACCACGATCGCCCTGACCGTCTTTCTCATCGGCACCATCCTCGCCACGGTGTACCTCGGGTGGCACTTCGCAGTGGACGATCTCGCCGGGCTGGCCATCGCGCTCCTCGCCGTGACCCTGGGGCGGCTGATGATCTATCCGCGCGGGCGCCCGACACCGCGGGCCGCGTCAAATCGGACCTGAGGTTCACCTTCTCGGCGGTTTTTTCTGCGTCGCCAAGCGCACCGCTTCATGGTTTCTTCATCCTGGGTGCTCATAGTGGTCCTGACCAGCTGTTCCCTCCCGAGCCGGTCGCATCGTCCAGCGGTAGCAACACCTGAGAGGCTCGAATGTCTGCTGCGCTCGCGCGTTGCATCCCCTACGCCTGGAAGGCCGCCCTCGTGCTCGCTCTGAGCGCGGGGGGTCTGTGGACAGCGATGCACGGCATCGCAGGGGTCCGTTGGCCCGATGTCGCGGGAGTGCTGCGAGGAATAGCCCCCTCGCGGCTCGGCCTCCTGGCCGCGATCTGGCTGGGCGGTCTCGGTATCTACTCACTCGTGATATCGGCGGCCCTGCCCGGTCTGGGGGTACGCCGCAGCCTGATGCTGAACCTCAGTGGCAGTGCGGTGGCGAACGTGGTGCCACTGGGCGGAGCGGTGGCGACGGCGTTGAACTGGCGGATGGTGAAGTCGTGGGGACACTCCGACGGGGCCTTCGTCGCTTTCTGTGTACTGACCAATGCATTGGACGTGGTGACGAAACTCCTCCTCCCCCTCGTCGCCGTCGCGACACTCCTAGCACTCTCCGCCCATGTGCCCCTCATGCTAGAAATCGCCGCCTGCGGATGCGGCGCCGTCCTCCTGGTCGCATTGGTTGTGCGCTCGATTGCCCTGCGATCCCGTTCCAGCCACGAGCAACCCAACCAGCACTGGCGCGGCGCGGTGCGCGGTCATCTCCGGGACTCCGGTGCGCAAGTCCGGACCCTGTTCTTCGGGCTCTTCCGGGAAGTCCGTGGGTCATGGGGTGGCCGGGCAGAGCTGTAGGCCGCCGAGGTGGAAGTAGATCGCGGTCTTGAAGTGCTCGCGGTTGCGGTAGCCGCGGGCGGAGACCCGGATCGCCT
>JBDSXU010000240.1:0-5523 GCA_039926005.1 Marmoricola sp. | reverse complement strand
TCGTCACCGCGATGCACCGAGCCGGTGTCCGCGTCCGCGACCAGGTGGAGGTCCGGGTCGACCGGTCACCTCGCGAGCTCGTCGAGCAGTGGAACGGCTCGCCGTACGGCGTCTTGTGGCAGGGCCGCAACACCGTCACCCGCAGGCTGGGTCCGACGACCCCGGTCCCGGGCGTCTTCATGGCCGGTGCGCACGCCACCCCGGGGGCGGGGCTGCCTTCGGTCGGGCTGTCCGCGGCGTTGGTCGCCCAGTCGATCGGGCCCGCCTGACCCCGGAGGACCCTCAGGCGTGGACCGAGAGCGCGGCATAGATCTCCCGCGTCGCCTTGGAGCGGTTCAGCGTGTAGAAGTGCAGGCCGGGCGCGCCGTTCTCGAGCAGGACGTCGCACAGCTCGGTCGCGATCGCGATGCCTTCCGCACGTACGGCGGTCGGGTCGTCCTTCAACGGCTCGAGCCGGGTCATCACCTCGTCGGGGATCTCGCGGCCCGACAGCTCCACCATCTTGGCCATCGAGTTGAAGTTCAGGATCGGCATGATGCCCGGGATGATCGGGAAGTCGACCCCGCTCGCCCGCGCCCGCTCCAGCAGCCCGAAGTAGTCCGAGGCGCGCAGCACCATCTCGGTGACCGCGAACTCGGCACCGGCGTCACACTTGGCCTTGAGGACCGCCACGTCGTCCTCCAGCGAGGCGGCGTCGCGATGCCCCTCGGGGAAGGCCGCGACACCGACCGAGACGTCGCTGGTCCGGCGGATGAACGCGACCAGGTCGGAGGCGTAGTCGACCCCGCCCTGCGTCGAGACCCACTCGGTGCCCGGTCCGTCGAGCGGGTCGCCGCGCAGCGCGAGCACGTTGCGCACGCCGGACTCGGTCAAGGACGTCAGGATCCGGGCCAGCTCGTCGGTGCTGTGACCGACGCAGGTCAGGTGTGCCATCGGCAGCATCGAGGTCTCGCGCGCGATCCGTCCGGTGATCGCAACGGTTCGGTCGCGCGTCGCGCCGCCGGCACCGTAGGTGACCGAGACGAACGTCGGCCGCAACGGCTCCAGCTCGCTGATCGAGCGCCAGAGGACCTCTTCACCGGCCTCGTCCCTGGGCGGGAAGAACTCGAAGGAGAACGACCGCCTGCCCTCCCGCAAGAGCTCACCGATGCGCACAGAACCCTCAGACATGACACCGAGAATACGGGTCTAGGCTCGCCGGATGACCTCGGAGCACGAAGGGTGGGATGCCTCCGGCTTCCGCGCTGACATCGAGTCCACGCTGCAGGACTTCGTCCGCACACAGGCCGCGTGGCTGGACCGGCTCGGCCCCGACGCCCAGCGCCTCGTCGAGCACGCTCGCGTGAGCGTCGTCGGTGGGAAGCGATTCCGCGCGGCCTTCTGCTGGTGGGGACACCACGCCGTGGCCGAGCCGACCGATCGTGCCGCCCTGCTGCGCGCCTGCGCCTCCCTTGAGCTCCTGCACGCAAGTGCGCTCGTCCACGACGACTACATGGACGCCTCCGACGTACGCCGCGGCCGCCCCGCGACCCACCGCGCCTTCGAGAAGCTGCACCGCGAGCACGGGTGGGCGGCCAGCCCGGAGCAGTACGGCGCCTCGGCCGCGATCCTGCTCGGCGATCTCCTGCTCAGCTGGTCCGATGAGCGGCTGCGCACGTGCGGACTCCCCGCGCAACGGGTGTTCGACGCGCTCGGCTACTTCGACCTGACCCGCAGCGAGGTCGTCACCGGCCAGTTCCTCGACGTCTCCGCGCAGGCGCGCGGGGCGGCTGATGTGGACACCGCGATGACCGTGCTGCGCTACAAGTCGGCGAAGTACTCCATCGAGCGCCCGCTCCACATCGGCGCCGCTCTGGCCGGGGCCAGCCCCGAGATGATCACCCAGCTCAGTCGGTTCGGGCTGCCGCTCGGCGAGGCCTTCCAGCTGCGCGACGACCTGCTCGGGGTCTTCGGCGACCCGGCCGTGACGGGCAAGCCGGCCGGCGACGACCTCGTCGAGGGCAAGCGCACCGTGCTGGTCTCGCTCGCGCTGGACGCCCTCCCCGTCGCAGATGCCAAGGTCCTCGACGCAGGTCTCGGCACCGCCCTCGACGCGAAGCAGGTCCGGCACCTGTGCCGCCTGATCGACGAGTCGGGTGCGCGGATGCAGGTCGAGGCCGTGATCAGCCAGCTCACCGAGCGCTCACTGGCCGCACTCGCTGCGGCGGACGTGACCGACCGTGCCCGCGGCGTACTCGCCGGGCTGGCTGCCCAGGTGACGCAGCGGGCTCTCTGAGTCACATCTCTTCTGCTCAACCAGAAGAACCGCGGCTCCTACAGCGCCAGCGCCTGCGCCCGCCGCTTGACCTCCGAGCCACGGTTCTCACGCAGCGCATCGATCGGGCGGCCGGGGAGGGACTCGTCGGCGGTGAACAGCCAGGTCAGCTTCTCGCGGTCGTCCCAGCCGCCGTCGGCGAAGAGGGTCAGCAGGCCGGGGACGCCCTTGACGATCTCGCCGTCCATCACCAGCTCGGCCGGGACCTGCTGGCCCGCTCCGGGCGACGGGACGGCCGCGGCCAGGTGGTGCTCGCGGATCAGCGTGCGGACCTGCGTCACGCTCACGCCCAGGGCTGTCGCGGTGGCCTTCCAGTCCAACCAGTCGGTGATCAGGGTCTGCAGGGCGTCTTCAGGGGTGTTCTCGCTCACGCGCACATGCTCCCACCACGCTCAACAGAGGCGTTCACCTGCCGGATCTGGCCGCTCCGAGCCTCTAAAGTGGGAGGCCAGTCGGGATCCTTCCCCGCCCGACGCTGGAGGAGATCGTGGACCGCACTGCCGACGCGCTGATCGGTCGCGTCCTCGACGGCAGATACCGCGTGGGTCCCAAGATCGCCCGCGGCGGGATGGCGACCGTCTACGAGGCCACCGACCTGCGCCTGGACCGCACGGTGGCCGTCAAGGTCATGCACGAGGGACTGGCCGACGACGACGAGTTCGTCCACCGCTTCCAGCGCGAGGCACGCTCTGCAGCCCGGCTGTCGCACCACAACGTCGTGGCCGTCTTCGACACCGGTGACGACAACGGAACGCTGTTCCTGGTGATGGAGTACGTCCCCGGTCTGACGATGCGTGACCTGATCCGCAAGGAAGCCCCGATGTCGCCGGCCAAGGCGCTGGCCGTGATCGAGCCCGTGCTCGGTGCGCTCGCGGCGGCCCACGGCGCCGGCATCCTGCACCGCGACGTGAAGCCCGAGAACGTGCTGATGGCCGACGACGGCCGGGTCAAGGTCGCCGACTTCGGCCTGGCCCGCGCCATCAACTCCGAGACGCAGCACACCGCCACCAACGGCGTACTGATCGGCACGGTCTCCTACCTCTCCCCCGAGCTCGTTGTGAACGGCAAGGCCGACGCCCGGGCCGACGTCTATGCGGTCGGCGTGCTCATCTACGAGATGCTCACCGGCCACAAGCCCCACCAGGCCGACAGCCCGATCCAGGTCGCCTACAAGCACGTCCACGAGGACATCCCGGCCCCGTCCGCGAGCACGCGCGGGATCCCGCCGTACGTCGACGCGCTGGTCGCCCGCGCCACGGCCCGCGACACCGCGCTGCGGCCGGCCGACGCCCGCGTCCTGCTCCACCAGGTGCGCCGCGTTCGCAACGCACTCGACCACGGCGTCGTCGACGACGTGGAGCTGTTGGAGGACCTGACACCGACGATCCCGGTCGGCGGGGTCAGGACACCCACCGGTGAGCTGCCCGCCCAGATCATCGATCCGCGCGACCTCGTGGGCCTGGAGAACTCGCGGGACGACGACGTCTACGACCAGGAGCGCGACGGCCGCCCAGCGCGACCGGTGCTGGCGTCCACACCGCCGAGCGACCGGCGAGCCATCGCCCCGACGCCGGGTCGACCCGTCCCGAACCCGCGACGCTCGCGACGCGGACTCATCCTGCTCGCGGTCATCCTGGTGCTGGCGGTGCTCGCCGCGCTGGGTGGCTGGTACGTCGGCGTCGCCCGCTACACCTCCACCCCCGGCGTCCTCAACCTCAGCCAGGCAGCCGCCCGGGTCAAGCTCGACAAAGCCGGGTTGTCGATGAAGGTCACGAGGGAGTCCTACACCGAGAACATCCGCAAGGGCTACGTCATCTCGACCGACCCCGTGCCCGGGGAACGCGTGCTCAAGGACGGCACGGTCGGTGCCGTCATCTCGCTCGGTCCCGAGCGGCACGAGGTGCCAGACGTCCGCGGCAAGACGCTCGACGACGCCCAGCAGGCGCTCGACGGGTCCAGGCTGGCCTTCGGCGAGTCGATCGAGCGGTTCAACGAGAAGGTCGCCACGGGACGGGTGATCGGGACCGATCCCGCGCCGGGGACTTCCCTGCGCCGCAACACGGCGGTGGATGTCTTGGTGAGCAAGGGCCCTCGGCCCATCAAGATCCCCGACTACACCGGCAAGCCCGCCGACTCCGCCAAGCTGGCCCTCGAGAAGCTCGGCTTCGAGGTGAACACCACCGAGGTCAACAGCGACACCGTCCGCAAGGGCCGCGTCGTCGCGCAGAGCCCCGACTCCGGCACCGGCCAGAAGGGCGACGTAATCTCGATGGTCAACTCCTTGGGACCGGTGATGGTCGAGGTGCCCAACGTGATCGGCATGGGACTCGCTGCCGCGAAGGGCCGGCTGGCAGCCGCAGGTTTCGAGGTGAGGGTCCGTCACGCCAGCCTCTACGTCGGCGTCCAGTACGTCGTGTCCTCGGACCCGGGTCGCGGCACCAAGGCGGTCAAGGGCAGCACTGTGGTCCTCAGCGTCGTGTGAGAACTTCCGTCACTCCAGCCACACTGGTAACGTCGGTCCTTCGCCACGTCCGGGAACCATTCGGGGTTCCGGTGGGGGGACTCAAACCATGGCCCGTCAGCAGACGGAGGATCACGTGTCACTTCCCCGCCCGCTCCTGCCCGCTCGCGTCACCGGTCGCCTGGCCGTCCGCCTCACCGTGACTGCTGCACTCGCGGCCGCCATTCTGCTGCCCGCGGCCGCCGAGGCGGCGCGCTGGCCAGGGCACCCGGACCGCTCGATCGTGCACCACGCCGTGCGTGCGGGAGAGACCGCGACCGGTCTGGCCGTGCGCTACCACGCCTGGACCGCCGAGCTCCTCCGCCTCAACCATCTCGGCTCGCAGGGGCATCTGCGCCGCGGCCAGGTCCTGCGGATCCCGGTCGTGCTCTCCGCCGCGCATCGCGCCCACGCGAAGACCGTCCACCACACCCGCAGGCACACGAAGAAGCACACGGGAAGGCACACCACGAAGCACCGACACAGGCACCGCGCCCACCACCACCACCACCTGCCGCCGCTGATCCACCGCACCACCCCGAGCACCACGAAGTGGCTGCACGCAGGCATGAGCCGGACACAGGTCCGCACCCTGGTCGTCCGGATGGCTCGGCGCTACCACGTGCCCCCCAGGCTCGCCCTGGCCATCGCGTGGCAGGAGTCCGGCTGGCAGCAGCTTCGGGTCTCCTCCACCGGCGCCCTCGGAGTG
>JBDSXU010000239.1:0-5343 GCA_039926005.1 Marmoricola sp. | reverse complement strand
CTCAACGGCCCGACCGCCATCGCCTTCATCAACGGCGACCTGGTCGAAGCGGCCAAGGGTCTGCGTGACTTTGCCAAGGCCAATCCCGCCCTTGTCGTCAAGGGCGGCTATGTCGACGGTGCCCCGATGGGACCTGCAGAGATCGCCAAGCTGGCCGATCTCGAGTCCCGCGAGGTCCTCCTGGGCAAGCTGGCGGGCGCAATGCTCGCCTCGCTCAGCCAGGCCGTCTACCTGCTCAACGCCCCGCTTGCCCAGGCCGCCCGACTCGTCGGCGCCCTGGAAGCCAAGGCACAGCAGGACCCATCGATCCTCCAGGGCGGTGCCGGCGAGCCGGTTGCCCCGGTCGAGGACACCGTGGCGGACGAGGCCCCGGCCGAGGACGCTGCACCCGAGGACGCACCCGCGCCCGAGGACACCCCCGAGGACGCACCTGCGGCCGAGGAGACTCCCGAGGACGCACCCGCGGCCGAGGCGACCACCACCGAGGCCCCCGAGAGCACTCAGGCCTGACAACCCGTTCGTGGCGGCACTGCCACGGACACCACCGAAAGGAACGCCACCATGGCGAAGCTCAGCACCGACGAGCTGCTCGACGCTTTCAAGGAGATGACTCTCCTGGAGCTCAGCGAGTTCGTGAAGCAGTTCGAGGACACCTTCGGCGTGACCGCAGCCGCTCCGGTTGCCGTTGCTGCCGCCCCTGCGGCTGGCGGCGGCGCTGCCGAGGAAGTTGCCGAGCAGGACGAGTTCGACGTGATCCTCGAGGCTGCCGGCGAGAAGAAGATCAACGTCATCAAGGAGGTCCGTGCCCTCACGAGCCTCGGCCTGAAGGAGGCCAAGGACCTCGTCGAGGCCGCCCCCAAGGCTGTTCTCGAGAAGGTCACCAAGGAGGCCGCTGCGAAGGCCAAGGACTCCCTCGAAGGCGCCGGCGCGTCGGTCACCGTCAAGTGACGGTCGCGTCTCACAGCTGAGAGCTGAACGCTCGGTCCTACCCCGCACAGAGCGGACTGAGACCGATGAACGGCCGCTTCGGGCGATTGGGTCCGGAGCGGTCGTTCTGCATGCACACTGACGTGGGCGGCGGTTCACTGTGCTCGGGGGAACAATCAGGTGGATTTCGTGAGACTCCTCGCGAACCGGGTGACGATCCCGCGAAGTACTCGTAACTTAGCCGCTGGCTACTCGTTGGTACGCGTAGGTGGGGAGACCTGTGCGTACACCACTTCACGTCCGCGTTCGACCAGCCAGGAAGTTAGGGAGGCCCTGATGGGCGTTGAGATCGAGATCGCCAACCTGACGAAGAGCTTCGGCAAGCAGCTCATCTGGGGCGACGTCTCCCTGACCATCCCTGCGGGCGAGATCTGCGTGATGCTCGGCCCCTCCGGAACTGGCAAGTCGGTTCTCCTGAAGACCATCATCGGCCTGCTCAAGCCCGACAGCGGCAGCGTGGTGATCGAGGGCGTCGACATCGCGACCTGCCCCGAGAAGGAGCTCTACGAGATCCGCAAGCTGTTCGGCGTGCTGTTCCAGGACGGCGCCATGTTCGGTTCGATGAACCTCTACGACAACATCGCCTTCCCGCTCCGTGAGCACACCAAGAAGACCGAGGCCCAGGTTCGGGAGGTCGTGATGGAGAAGCTCGACCTCGTGGGTCTTCTCGGCACCGAGGACAAGCTCCCCGGTGAGATCTCCGGAGGAATGCGCAAGCGCGCCGGCCTGGCCCGCGCCCTGGTCCTCGACCCCGAGATCGTGCTGTTCGACGAGCCTGACTCCGGCCTCGACCCGGTCCGCACCTCGTTCCTGAACCAGCTGATCGTCGACCTGAACGCTCAGATCGACGCGACGTTCCTGATCGTGACCCACGACGTCAACACCGCCCGCAAGGTGCCCGACAACATCGGTCTGCTCTACCACAAGCACCTCGCGATGTTCGGGCCCCGCGAGATGCTGCTCTCCTCCGAGGAGCCGGTGGTGCGCCAGTTCCTCAACGCCCAGGTCGTCGGTCCGATCGGCATGTCGGAGGAGAAGGACGCCGACGAGCTCGAGTCCGAGAAGGACATGGAGCTGCCTCCGCTGCCCCCCATCCCGCTCCAGCTCGAGCCCTCGAACGGCCAGCCCAGGCGTAGCCAGCGCGAACCCGGCGCATGGTGCAAGGAGAACAACGTGAAACCCCCACCCGGATCGTTCGACGAGAACATGTCCATGGTCACCGGAGGTTGATCAACTGATGGCTTCAGCCGTGGCCAACCGGGTCCTCGTTCCGATCGGAACAGCCGGGAAGCTCTTCGCATTCGGGCTCGACGTGGCAACGAACCTGTTCAAGCGTCCCTTCCAGGCCCGTGAGTTCATCCAGCAGGCGTGGTTCATCGCCTCTGTGACGATCATTCCGACCGCTCTCGTGGCGATCCCGTTCGGTGCGGTGATCGCGCTCCAGGTCGGGAGCCTGATCAAGCAGTTCGGCGCGCAGTCGTTCACCGGTTCGGCGTCGGTGCTGGCTGTCGTCCAGCAGGCGGCGCCCATCGCCACCGCCTTGCTGATCGCGGGTGCCGGAGGGTCGGCCATCGCGGCGGACCTCGGCGCGCGCAAGATCCGCGAGGAGCTCGACGCGATGATGGTGCTCGGCATCGACCCGATCCAGCGGCTCGTCGTACCCCGGGTGCTGGCCTGCATGATGGTGGCCGTCTTCCTCAACGGACTCGTCACCGTCGTGGGTGTTGCCGGCGGTTACGTCTTCAACGTGGTGCTGCAAGACGGCACACCCGGTGCCTACATCGCCAGCTTCACCGCGCTGGCCCAGCTGCCGGACCTCTGGGTCGGGCTGGTCAAGGCCCTGATCTTCGGACTGATCGCCGCCATCGTCGCTGCCTACAAGGGTGTGAACGCCGGTGGTGGCCCCAAGGGCGTCGGCGACGCGGTCAACGAGTCGGTTGTCATCACATTCCTGTTGTTGTTCGTCGTCAACCTGGTGGTCAGTGCGCTCTACCTCCAGATCATTCCTCCGAAGACAGGGTGATCTGGTGGCGAATCTGAAGCAGGTCTACGCCAAGCCGCTTGCCTCCCTGGACACGATGGGCGAGCAGCTCGCCTTCTACCTACGCGCGATCCGGGTGACACCGCGCTCGGTCACGCGCTACCCCAAGGAGATCCTCCGGCTGCTCGCCGAGGTCACCCTCGGCTCCGGCGCGCTGGCTGTCATCGGCGGCACCGTGGGCGTCATCACCGCGCTCACCTTCTTCACCGGCGCCCAGGTCGGCCTCTCCGGCTATGCCGCGCTCAACCAGATCGGCACCGCTGCCTTCGCCGGCTTCGTTTCGGCGTACTTCAACACGCGTGAGATCGCCCCTCTGGTAGCCGGCATCGCGCTCGCCGCGACGGTGGGCTGCGGCTTCACCGCTCAGCTCGGCGCCATGCGCATCTCCGAGGAGGTCGACGCCCTCGAGGTGATGGCGATCCCCTCGATGCCGTTCCTGGTAACCACCCGCATCGTCGCCGGCCTCGTCGCGATCGTCCCGCTCTACGTCGTCGGGCTGCTCTCCTCCTACTTCGCCACCCGCCTGACCGTGACGCAGTTCTACGGGCAGAGTCCGGGAACCTACGACCACTACTTCAACCAGTTCCTGCCACCAGGCGACGTGCTCTGGTCCTTCGGCAAGGTGCTGGTCTTCTCGGTGGTGGTCATCCTGATCCACTGCTACCACGGCTACACCGCCAGCGGCGGTCCCGCGGGCGTGGGCGTTGCTGTGGGCCGTGCGGTCCGAACCTCGATCGTGGCCATCAACGTCATCGACCTGTTCCTGAGCATGGCCATCTGGGGATCCTCGACCACCGTCAGGTTGGCGGGTTGAGGTGAACAAGATCTTGGACAACCACCGCCTGCTCGGGGTGGCCTTCATCGGCCTGCTGGTCCTCGGCGTGTGGGCAACCAGCGCGGTCTTCACCCAGAAGTTCACCGCGTTCGACACCGTGACGCTGAAGTCGAGCACGGCCGGCCTGAACCTGCCCGCCAAGGCCGACGTGAAGGTGCGCGGCGTCATCGTCGGCCAGGTGAACAAGGCCGTCTCCGAGGGCGGGGGCGCCACGCTCACGCTCGGGATCAAGCCCGACCTGATCAAGTCGATCCCAGCCAACGTCACCGCAGCGCTCGTGCCCAAGACCCTGTTCGGGGAGAAGTACGTCTCCTTGAACATCCCCAGCGACCCCGACTCGAAGTCCCTCGCCGCCGGTGACCTGATCAAGCAGACCAAGATGCCGATCGAGGTCGAGCGGGTGCTCAACGACCTGTATCCGCTGCTGCGCACCGTCCAGCCGGCTGAGCTCAGCTACACCCTGAACGCCCTCGCCGACGCGCTCGAGGGTCGTGGCGAAAAGATCGGCGGCAGCCTGGTCACCCTCGACAGCTATCTCAAGCGGGTGAACCCGCAGATCCCGGACATCATCAGGGACATCAAACTGCTCAGCACCGTCACCTCGACGTACGCCGACGTGGTGCCCGAGCTCGCCGCGACGCTGCGAAACACCGTCAAGACAGGCAACACGCTGGTCACCAAGGAAGAGAAGCTGAACGCCTTCCTCACGGACTTCACGGCGTTCTCCAACACGACCAAGGCGTTCTTGGACGAGAACGGCAACAACATCATCCGGCTCGGCCAGCTCAGTGAGCCGATCCTGGCGCTGCTGGCGCGCTACTCCAGCAGCTTCCCGTGCATGCTCGAGGGGATCGTGAGGCAGGCTCCCCGCCTCGCCGACACCTTCCGTGGCTTCATCTTCCACATCAACCTCAAGGTCCTGCCGACCCAGCCGCGGGCCTACACATCGGCTGACCGTCAGGTCTACGGCGCGAACAACGCCCCGAACTGCGCAGGGCTGCCCAACCCGCCGGTCCCCTACTACCCCAAGGGTGGGAACTTCCCGAACCTCAACGACGGGGCCAGCAACCTGGGGCGCGGCGATGGTCAGCGCACCACCACGGGGTTCTCCACGCGCAAGAGCCCGCCCGCGGGGCTCACGACCGGGATGTCCGGGACCGCCTCGCAGAAGGCGTTGCTCAACTCGATTGCTGCTCCGCTGCTCGGCGTACCGATCGACCAGATGTCCGACGTGGCCACTCTGCTCCTCGCTCCGGCCATGGCCGGCACCGAGGTGAGTGTGGGATGAGCATCCTGGACAAGAAGACCAGGGGAGACCTGGTCCGGCTGGTCATCTTCATCGTGGTGACCTCGTTGTCGACCGGTGTGCTGGTCGTACTCATCGGTAACCTCACCTTCGGCGCGAGCCGCGACTACAAGGCCGAGTTCTCCGACGCCACCGGCGTCGTCAAGGGGGACGACATCCGGATCGCGGGCGTCA
>JBDSXU010000238.1:0-2474 GCA_039926005.1 Marmoricola sp. | reverse complement strand
GCTGCGGAGAGGGTTATTTCGCGGACCCGACGTGGACCACCGACAGCACCTCGATCGCCTACACGGAGCTGAAGTACGACTTCGAGGTCGACCCGCCACCGGCCGGACCCCACCTGGCCCTTCTCGGCTTCCCGAACTCGAGCAAGGCCCGCTACCCCAACGTCGTGGGTGATCGCGACCCCGACTACTCGCCCACCGGCAAGAGGCTCGTCTTCAACCACTACTCCTGGATCTACACCTCCGACGCCAACGGGGCACACCGCAAGCACCTGCTCAAGGGTGGCTACCACCCCGACTGGCAGCCGGTCTTCGGCTGAGTCAGCTCCGGGTCACGGCCCTGAGCAGGGCCGAATGTGAGGCGATCAGGGCGCGTCGTTCGTCAGCGAGCAGAGCCTCCCCTTCCTGAGCGCCCGCTGCGACCCACCGGTCGGAGAGGTCCATCGCCTCGACCCGGTGCCGAGCCGCGTCGCGCATCGAGTCCGGCGGCGCGTCGTACACGTAGGCGTAGAGGTCGACAAGCGCCGTCACCAAGGCGCGCTCGGGAACATCCGGGTCGTGCTGGTGCTCGCGATGCAACCGCCACCACTCGACCTCGAGCTCCGCGGCCCGCACCGGGTCGATGTCTAGACCCAGGTCGTTGGCGACCAGAGCGTAGAAGCGGCGCATGGACGCACGAGCACGGTCGGGGTCGTTGTCCGGGTACGGCGCCCACAGCTGGTTGGCGCGCAGGACGTGGAAGGCGCCCACGAGGGTCTTGACGGGCCCCATGCCGAACCCCGTGCTCACCATGCCCACAGCCGCGATGAGGAAACGGCGCCACTCGTGTCGGTAGTAGGCCGCCCAGGCGTCGGTCTCGCGATTGCCCAGCTGCACCGGGTCGAACGAGCGGGGTCCCGACAGTGTGGACATCCGACCTCCGTTCGGAACGGCTGAGATCCCGAGCATAGGGCGAGGGCGAGCCGGTGACCCCGACCCAGCCCCGAAATCACCCTTCTTAGGAGATCACCCAGATTTGTCCGGAAGATATGATTTTGACCTACGATGGCATGTGAGTCCCGGGAGAGCTGAGTTCCCCGACCCGTCCAGCGTGACGGGAGAAAACCCTGTAGGTACACGCGATGACCCACACCCTGCTGCGTCTCTACCGCCCGGTGTGGTCAGTGGCCGCCGGGACACTGTGCCTGTTCGGTACGGCACTGAGCTGGTGGATTCTGAGCCCCTCGGCCGTCCTGATGCTGGGCGGCGTGACCGGCGGCGCCGCCGCCGGGACCTACTGGCTGCTCACGCACGAGCGGGAGGGATCCCCCGTCTCGACCCGCTGGTCCACCCTGCTCAAGGTTCCCCTCGTCGCCGCGGGCATCAGCCTCGGCCTGGTCGGCCTCGGGCAGCTGGCCGGTGGCAGCGGAGCGGCCGTGCTCGCAATGGTCCTACTCGCATCCCCGGACCTTCCGGGCTTGGTCCGTGCCCTGATGCATCCGCAGACGACTCCGGATGCGCAGCTCCTGCCCAGGCCGGTGGGCTCGCTCACGACCGAGCAGCTCTGCCGAGCCTGGAGCGCGAGCTTCGAGGCACTCAACGTAGAAGCGGACCCCGCGCGCATGTGGGTGCTGTCCGGGCTGCGCCGGAGTTACCTCGACGAGCTGCAGCGGCGCGACCCGGGTGGTTTCGACCTCTGGATGGCGCTCCACGCCCACCCCGGTGAGGACCCGCGGCCTCACCTGTCCCTCGAACGCGGACCCGGCCAGACACCCGGAAGCTGACCAGGCAGCCCGTCCCGACGACCACCTGCCTGCCGGGTTCGAGGGCGAGCGGGTCGAGTACGAGCTGCTCACCATCACGCCTGTGCTGGCAGTCGATGCCGTCGTCGCGGCATCCGTCTTCCTCGGGCCGGGCGGGCGCCGGGAGGGTGCTTCCCCAGGACGCTGAGCAGCTCTGGGGCTACTGCTGCTCCGCCAGAGCGTCGGTCAGCAACGAGACCAGCGCTTCCAGCTGAACGTCGGCCGACGATGAGACTTCTTCGTCCGAACCGTCGAGTGCCCGGGCGGCGAGTCCGGCCTTGCTGTCGATGAGCTCGGCGATCCTGGTGTCGATGGTCTGCGCCGCGATGATCCGCCACGCGGTGACCGGCTCCAGCTGACCGATCCGGTGGATGCGGTCGATGGCCTGGGTCTGCTCAGCGTCGGTCCAGGAGAGCTCGGCCAGAACCACGTTGGAGGCGACCTGCAGGTTGAGCCCGACTCCGGCGGCAGACAGGGAGCAGACGACGACCGAGACCTCGGGGTCGTTCACGAACGCATCGATGTTCTTCTCTCGCGCCTTCCGGGTCTGGTCACCGCGGATCGAGGAGTACTTGATGCCGCGCTTGGCGAAGGTCTCCTCGGCGACGTCCATCACGTCGATGTGCTTGGCGAAGAAGACGACCTTGCCGACGCTGCGGGCGAGCTGGGCGGTGTAGTCGGCGGCGAGACCGGCCT
>JBDSXU010000237.1:0-1845 GCA_039926005.1 Marmoricola sp. | reverse complement strand
CACTACGAGCACACCTACGTGGTGCCCGGTGAGGAGCGGCCGCGTCGGGTCGCCACGACCGACGACGCCCAGCGCGACATCTCGTCGTACCCCCACGAGCTGGAGGGCAGCGACTTCCGCACGGTCGGGGAGATCTTCTCGTCCACGACGAACCCGGACCGCAAGAAGGCCTTCGACATCCGCACGGTGATGCGCGCCGTGGCCGACCAGGACCACGCCACGCTCGAGCGTTGGGCAGGCATGGCTGACGCGGACACCGCCGTGGTCCAGGACGCGCACCTCGGCGGCTACCCCGTCTGCCTGCTCGGGATCGAGTCGCAGTCCGTACGACGTGTCGGGTTCCCCCCGACCGACGGCCCGGACACCTACACGGCAGGGACGCTCTTCCCGCGGTCGTCGAAGAAGGCCGCGCGAGCGATCAACGCAGCCAGCGGCAACCGGCCACTGGTCGTGCTGGCGAACCTGTCGGGCTTCGACGGGTCACCGGAGTCGATGCGCAACCTGCAGCTGGAGTACGGCGCCGAGATCGGTCGAGCCATCGTCAACTTCCGCGGCCCGATCGTCTTCTGCGTCATCTCCCGCTACCACGGCGGCGCGTTCGTCGTCTTCTCCAAGGCACTCAACCCGCAGATGACCGTGCTCGCGCTCGAGGGGTCGTTCGCCTCGGTGATCGGTGGCGCGCCCGCCGCAGCCGTGGTGTTCACGGGCGAGGTCGACAAGCGCACGGCGGCGAGCCCGGCGATGCGCGACCTCGATGCCCGGATCGCCGAGGCGACCGGTTCGGAGCGGATCGGCCTGGTGGTCGAGCAGTCCGAGCTGCGCGCCGGGACACGAGCCGAGAAGCTCAGCGAGGTCGCCGCCGAGTTCGACGGGATCCACGACATCCACCGCGCTGTCGAGGTCGGGTCGGTCGACGCGGTGATCCCGGCCGCCAGGCTGCGCCCGGAGATCATCGGCGCGATCGAGAAGCACCTCAGCGCGCAGTGAGCCGGTCCAGGAACCCGAGCACGTCGGCCGGTGTGTCTGCTGTGGGCTGGCACCCAGTCTGGTCACGGTCTCGATGAAGGCGTCGGGCACGACCTCACCCAAACCAGACCCGACCTGAGCACCTGCCCGCGGTCGGGCAGGATGTGGTCATGACTGCCTACTGGATCAGCATCTACCGGGAGATCAGCGACGAGGCGAAGGTCGCGGCGTACGCCGAGCTGGCTGGTCCGGCCCTTCGTGGCGCAGGTGGCACGTTCATCGCCCGGGGACTGCCCGAGCAGACCTACGAGGCCGGCGAGAAGACCCGCACCGTGCTGATCGAGTTCGACTCGGTCGAGGCCGCCCGGGCCGCGCACGAGAGTCCGGCGTACCAGGAAGCGCTGGCCGCCCTCGGCGCCGGCGCCGTGCGAGACCTGCGGATCATGCCCGGGACGGACTGAGGCGGAACGCCCATCCTGGTGGTGCTGTCCCCGGCCCGTGCCGACGGGCGCTAGTATGGGTCTGCCACCAGCCCTTGGCCGCACCGCTCGCATCGCGACATTCCAGCCGGCGGTTGGTGACTCGGCCATCAGGTGATGGTCGGAGGTTCCACACCGGGGCCGGGCAGTCGGGCCCGACACGGCGATCTCTCGTAGATCCGTGGGACCGCGTCACCTCGCGGAGCAGCCGCCCAGGCCCGCTCCGCTTCGACGCACCGTGGTTCCGGCTCCGGAGCCACGTGCGGGTGTTGCTGTTCCGTCGCGGCGAGCGCGGCGGATCTCCGGAGGAGGAGTCTGTGGCTCGACGAGGTACGCGCCAATCGGGCGTTCGCCGTACCCCCCAACGTGGTCAGCGACGTGTGCGCGACCTCGACAACGA
>JBDSXU010000236.1:0-4194 GCA_039926005.1 Marmoricola sp. | reverse complement strand
CGGCTCGGCGGTAGGCGTCGAGCAGCTCGCGGGCGCGGAAGGCCTGTGGGGTCTGTACGCCGACCAGCCCCGCCGGCGCCAAGGACCCGTCGTGGTGTGAGAGTCGCGGGACCTGCAGCACCGGGATGGCTCCGCCGCGTCGGGCAGCGGTGTCGATGACGGCGCGCCACAGGGATTCCGGCGCTAGCGGCCGGGCTGCGTCGTGGATCGCGACCACATCGATCTCGCCGTCCTCGATGTCGGCCGCGAGGGTCCGCAGCGCCTGCCACTCCGAGTCGTGCCGCTGCGCGCCGCCCTCGACGACCCACAGGTCGTGCGCCCCCAGGTGGGGGCTCACGGCGTCGCTGACGGCCTCCCGGTCCTCAGGGCGTACGACGAGGACGATCCGGTGCACGCCGGTGACCTCGAGCACCGTCCGCACCGACCGGGCCAGGATCGGGATCCCGCCGATCGGCAGCAGCACCTTGTTGACCGGGGAGCCGACCCGGGCGCCGGACCCGGCGGCCAGGATGACGGCGGCTGTGCGGCTGCTCATGGCGGGGTGGTCACAGGTGCGGCCGGATGAGGCGGACGAGTACGCCGGAGACCAGCTCGTCGCGCTCCAGGGGCAACATGTGGCCGGTGTCGGGGACGACCGTGAGCATCGAACCGCTCACGTGGCCGGCGATCCTGCGTGCATGGTGCGGCGGCGTGAGCACGTCGCGGGTGCCGACGAGGACCGTAGGTGGTGACACTCAGCTTCAGTCCGTCATACGTCTGCATCCGGCCCCTCCTGCTCGGCGACGTGCAGAGTCTGCCCGATGCGCGCGACCGAAGCCCACAATGATGGTGAACCGGCGCCCCTCAGTTGAGGTTCGCGTCCTCCGGCAGGGTGGCCAGCATCGAGAGCGGTGGCGGCTGCCGACGGAGCACGTCGCCCCACAGCCGGTCGGGTGCCCGGCTGAAGGGGTCGGTCTCGGTGGCCGGTACGACGTGCCAGCTGCCCCCGGCGATCTCGTCGTCGAGCTGCTCGGCCGCCCAGCCCGCGTAGCCGGCGTACACCCTCAGGGCGGCCAACCTGCCCAGGAAGTCGTCCGGAGAGCTGTCCAGATCGACGATGCCGATCGATCCCGTGAGCGGCTGCCAGCCGAGCGGCGTGTCCGCGTTGCCTAGGGAGTCGGGACGCAGCGACCCGATGGCGATGGCGGCGTTGAGCTCGACCGGGCCCCCCTGGAAGAACACTCCCGGCTCGCTGGTCACGTCCTGCCACGGCGTCAGCACCTCACCGACGGGGATGTCGGTCGGTCGGTTGAGGATCACACCCAGGCTGCCGTTCGCGTCGGAGTCGAGGACGAGCAGCACGCAGCGCGCGAAGTGGGGGTCGACCAGCGTCGCGGAGGCGATCAGCAGTGAACCTGCAGCCGGCTGCATGGCCACCATGGTGGCACCACGCTCAGCCAGTCTCCACACCCACGAGCAGAGCGGTGGCGATGGCGGCCAGCCCTTCACCACGTCCGGTGAGACCGAGACCGTCCGTGGTGGTGGCGCTGATCGAGACACTGATGCCGTGCCGCTGCGTGAGGCCGCGTTCCGCCTCCTCGCGCCGAGACGCGAAACGAGGACGGTTGCCGATCAGCTGGCAGGCGACGTTGCCGACCTCCCACCCGGCGGCTCGCACGCGGCGAAGCGTCTCGGCCAGCAGGTCGTCACTGGCGGCGCCGGCCCACTGGGGGTCAGACGTCCCGAAGTTGCTCCCGAGGTCCCCGAGGGCGGCGGCCGAGAGCAGCGAGTCACAGATCGCGTGGAGCACGACGTCGCCGTCGGAGTGGCCGACGAGGCCCAGCTCCTCCTCGGGCCAATCCAGTCCGGCCACTCGCAACGAATGCCCTGGTGCGAGGCGGTGGACGTCGGTGGCTATGCCGATGCGCTGGTTCACGGGCTCGATCATGCCTCGGAACCGGACCAGACAGGTGCGCCGATCCCGCCGGGAGTGTGCCCGAAGTCGCACCGATGCGCGACGATGGGGAGGGATGGGGAGGTGAGCCCGGAGATGAGTAGGGCCGAGCATGGATCCAGAAGCCCGACCGGACAGATACCTCGCGAACCGCCGGAGCCGACACCGTCCGCGGAGCGAGGTTCGGAAGTGTCCCGTTGGGCACTCGCGCTCGCCGGTGTCATCGCCGGCGCGGCAGGCATCGCGCTGAGCCAGGCGACCGCGAGCGCGCTGCGGGCCGAGTCGAGTCCTGTCGAGGCCGTCGCTGCCGGCGTACGCGACCTGACGCCCGGATCGGTGGCCCTCTTCTTGATCCACCTAGTCGGATCGCTGGACAAGCCGCTGCTTCTCACCGGCACCTGCCTGGTTCTCCTCGGCACCTGCGGGTACGCCGCCACGTGGGTCCGTCGCTTCCCGCTGGTCCCCGACCTGGTCTTCTTCGCGCTGGCGGCCGTCGGCCTGATCGCGGTGCTGCGAGCGCCGCAGCCCGGCATCGGTTCCTCCCTTGCCCTGATGGTCGGGGTCATCACCTGGATCGTCACGCTTCGCCTGCTCACTGCGCCGCTGCTCGGTGAGGTGCCGGGTGAGGACGGCGTGGAGCTGCGGCGCCGCGACTTCCTGATCCGGTCCGCCTGGGTCATCGGTGCAGTCACCGTCATCACCTACGCCGGGCGGGTCGCCGGCAGCGGCCGTCGACAGGTCGAGCAGGCGAGACGGCTGTTGCGACTGCCCGTCAAACGCGGCATCGCGCCGGCCGGTGTCTCGCTGGGTGTGCCCGGGATCGCGTCATGGCGTACGCCGAACAGCGAGTTCTACCTAATCCACACGGCGATCGCACCGCCGTCGATCTCGCCCGACGACTGGCAGCTGCGGATCCACGGGATGGTCGAGAACGAGGTGACCTTCAGCTACAAGGACCTGATCGACCGTCAGCTGACCGGGGCCTGGGTCACCCTGTGCTGCGTCTCGAACGAGGTCGGTGGTGACCTCATCGGCAACGCATTCTGGTCCGGCGTACTCGCCCGGGACCTGCTGGCCGAGGCCGGTGTGAAGCCCGAGGCCAATGCCGTGCTGCAGACCTCGCGCGACGGCTGGAACTGCGGCACACCGCTCTCCGCCCTGACCGACCCGAACCGGAAGGCCATGCTCGCCGTGGCGATGAACGGCCAGCCGTTGCCCGTCGAGCACGGCTTCCCGGTGCGGATGGTCGTGCCCGGGCTCTACGGCTACGTGTCCGCGACCAAGTGGCTGGTCGACCTCGAGGTCACCCGCTTCGAGAAGATCGATGCGTACTGGACCCAGCGCGGCTGGTCGGAGAAGGGTCCGGTGAAGACCCAGTCGCGCATCGACGTACCGAAGAACGGCGAGAGCGTGAAGGCAGGTTCGCTGCACATCGGCGGCATCGCGTGGGCCCAGCACACGGGCATCGCGAAGGTCGAGTACCAGTTCGACGGCGCCGACTGGGCCGGGGCCGACCTCGGCCGGGTGCCCGACGCCGACACCTGGGTGCAGTGGTCGGCCACGGTCGAGGTGAATTCGGGCGAGCACCGGATCGTCGTACGCGCCACCGACTCCTCCGGCGACACGCAGACCTCGGTGCGGACCGACGTGGTCCCCAACGGGGCCACCGGCTGGGACTCCGTCACGTTCGAGGTCACCTGACGCGGCGGCGCGCGACGGCCGATCAACAGCACTACGTGCAGGCACGCAGTCGAGCTGTCGTGGTGACGCTGACGCGCCCAGCGTGCCGCGACGGCAACCTCGAAGGACCAGCAACCAGCTGCTCCCAGGAGGCTCTCATGAACACCGAAACTGCAACAGACGATGCCGGCGCCAGGCCAGGAGCCGACCGTCCGGACCCCGCCCGAACCGCCCGGACCCGCGACCTCGGGCTCGCCGCCTCGCTGATGGTGGCACCCTGGCTGATCGTCCTGGCCAACACCGCCCATTCGGCGACCGCAGGAGAGATCGACGACACCACAGCTCGGGGTGCGCTCGAATCCGCCGCGATACACCCGCTGCTCGGACGATGGGCCAGTCTCGCTGCCATGGTCGGTGCCCTGCTCCTGGTGCCAGCGGTGATCGGCTTGATGAAGCTGGTGCGGGTCCGCGCCGCGCGTCTCGGTCTCATCGGCGGCGTGCTCACGGCCGCTGGCTACATCTGCTACTTCGCGATGATCTTCGAGGGCTACCTCCCGGATGCACTGCTCAAGGCCGACGGT
>JBDSXU010000235.1:0-4215 GCA_039926005.1 Marmoricola sp. | reverse complement strand
CGACCCGGCCGCCGAGCTCGCGGGTGAGCTCTACGAGGCGGGCCGTGGCTGTTGGCACGTGGTACCACTCCGGCTGGGGTCCTTCGCCGGTCTCCTGGGACGAGACGCCGGTGTGCAGCGTGATCGGGGCGACGGCGATCCCGCGTGCGACCAGGCGGGTGATCATCGCGTCGGTGAACGGACGTCCGGCCGACGCCATCTCGGCGCTGCCGGGCACGCTGCTGAAGACGGACTGGTACGCCGCGAGCGGGTAACGGCGGTCCAGGTAGCCGTAGGCGATCGGCCGTCCGTGCCGGTCGAGCAGGGCTCGCAGGTCACCCTCGAGCTGGGCGCGCCAGAGCCGGTTGCCCGATCCCGTCGGGGAGGAACCTTCGTGCGGGTAGGGCTCGAGCAGGGTCACCGGCAGCTCGCCGACCCCGATGGTCTCGCCGGCCACGGCGTCGAGCACCGGCGCCGAGGCATCGGGCGCGGTGCGCAGTTCGACCACCCAGGTGCCGTCGTCGAGGCGCGAGGCCGCATGCAGCACCACGGGCCTGCCGCGACGCACTCCGTCGATCTCAGCGTTGAGCGTCGCGGAGTTGTTCACCACGACGACGTCACCGGCCTCGAGCTGGTCTGCCAGATCGCCGAAGCGGCGGTGATGCACGCCGTCCGGTCGTGCGACGAGCATGCGTACGTCGTCGCGCGCCGCGCCGCGGGCTTCCGGGGGCCCCGCTGCTGTTGACTCCTCGGGACGCTCGAACCGGATGCCCGAGCGTTCGGCGAGCACCGTCATGCCGAGGCCACCTGCGCCTCGGCGAAGTCCGTGGCCAGGTAGCGCCCGCGGTCCGGCCGTTGGCGCACGAGCGCGAGGAGTCGGGGTACGACGGTCCCCGGGAGCGGCCGGTCGGAGATGTCCTCACCGGGAAAGGCGTCCTGGTGCATCGGGGTGCGCATGTCACCGGGGTCCACGGCGTACGTCGTCAGTCCGGTCTCCTCACCGAACGTGAGGACGAGGTGGTCGAGGGCGGCCTTGGAGGCGCCGTACGCCCCCCAGGTCTCGTAGTGATGGGCAGCTGCGTCGGAGGAGATCCCGACCACGACGCCGTCACGCCGAAGAAGCTGGTCGGTAAGCGCGATCATCAGCGAGCCGGGTGCGCCGGCGTTGGTGCGGAAGACCTCGCCGATCTCTGTGGGCTCGAACTGCGCCAGCGGACGCATCGGGAGCGGACCCAGTGTGCTGTGGTTGAGGACGAGCAGATCAATGCCGCCGAGGTCGGTCACCACCTCGACCAGCGCGGCACGATGCGCGGCGTCCGCCACGTCGCCCGGGATGCCGTGGATCGTGCTGCCCTCCAGCGCGTCGCGCAGTCGGGTGGCGTCCCGGGCGTCCGTGATGACGATCCAGCCGGCGTCGTCCAGCGTGCGAGAGAGAGCGAGGCCGAGACCGGAGGAACCGCCGGTGATGAGGGCTACGGATGGTGTCTTTCCTGTTGTCATGAACCCAGTGTTAAAGTTCAAGTCAACTTGAAGTCAAGGGGTGGTCGATGGATTCGCGAGAGCTTCTCTCCGTGGGGGACGTCGCGAGGCGCAGCGGTTTTGCCGCGTCAGCGCTGCGTTTCTACGAGGCCGAAGGACTGATCCAGGCCACGCGTACGCCGGGCGGCCGGCGCCAGTTCCAGCGCAGCGTGCTGCGTCGACTGGCGTTCATCCGCGCCGCCTCCAACATCGGGCTGACCCTCGAGGAGGTTCGCGGGGAGCTGGACCGTCTGCCCGCGGGAAGGGTGCCCACCAAGGCTGACTGGCACCGGATCTCACGACACTGGCGAAGTCGGCTCGACGAGCAGATCGCGTCCCTGGTGCGCCTGCGCGACGGCCTCGACTCGTGCATCGGCTGCGGTTGTCTCTCCCTGCAGCGGTGCCAGATGACGAACTCGGGTGACTGGATGGCGATGAGTGACGACGCTCCTGGAGCTGCGAACCTGCCGGCGCTGCTTCGTCGCCCGCACCAGTTCCGGTCGGGCGGCTGAGGGCTGGCTAGCGCCCCTGGTTGGCCACGGCCGCTGCGGCCGCAGCGGCCGCCTCCGGGTCGAGGTAGCGGCCATCGCCGACCGGGCGGTTGTCGGCGTCGAGCTCGTAGACCAGCGGCATTCCGGTGGGGATGTTGAGGCCGGCGATGTCCTCGTCGCTGATGCCGTCGAGGTGCTTGACGATCGCGCGCAGGCTGTTGCCGTGGGCGGCCACCAGCACAGTGGCCCCGCTCTCGAGGTCCTGCGCGATCGAGGTGTCCCAGTAGGGCAGCAGCCGGGTGATGACGTCCTTGAGGCACTCGGTGCGCGGCAGGCCGGCGCCGAGGTCGGCGTACCGCGGGTCGCCTGCCTGGGACCACTGGTCGTCGTCCTCGATGGGCGGCGGGGGTACGTCGAAGGAGCGGCGCCAGGTCATGAACTGTTCCTCGCCGTACTCCTCGAGGGTCTGCTTCTTGTCCTTGCCCTGCAAGGCGCCGTAGTGGCGCTCGTTGAGGCGCCAGGAGCGGCGTACGGGGATCCAGTGCCGGTCCGCCGCGTCGAGGGAGAGGTGGGCGGTGGTGATCGCGCGGCGCAGCAGCGAGGTGTGTACGACGTCGGGCAGCAACCCGGCCTCGACCAGCTGCTCACCGCCCGCGATCGCCTCCGCGCGGCCCTTGTCGGTCAGGGCCACGTCGACCCAACCGGTGAAGAGGTTCTTGGCGTTCCAGTCGCTCTCGCCGTGGCGGAGCAGGATCAGGGTGCGGGTCGACTCGCTCATGGGCACCGATCCTAGACACGCTTGCGCGGCAACGAGGACTGCGGCCGGATCAAGGAGTGGCTGAGCTGCTCGGGGTTGCCGGGTGGACCCCTGAGAACTCCCCGTCCTTGTTCACGATGGGCACGTTCATCTTGGTCGACTGCCCGGTGTCGAACTCGAGGGTTAGGCGCGCGAAGCCGCCAGCTTTGACGGGCTCACCGCTGACGCTGGCGGCGCCCAGGTCGGCGAGGTTGACCAGGCTGTCCGGCGCGATCTGGATCGTCTTGGTCACCTGGACCGTCAGGCCGTTGGCTCCGGTGATCGTGGTGAGGGCCGCCGGCTTGTCGAGGTCCTTGTTGACCAGTGAGGCAACGAAGGTGCCTGAGCCGTCGGTCCCGCTGACGACAACGGCGCCGAGGACGTCTACGGCTCCCTGGCGGTTGTTCACGCCGACACCGGGTTGGTAGACCTGATCGGTCTGGTGGGCGCAGGCACCGAGGCTGGGGACGAGCAGCACCAGGGCCAGGGCGGCGAGGCGACGGCGTACGGGCGTCAACATGGCGATGCGGTTCCTCTCGGGTCGCACCGGACGTTGCGGTCCGGGGCGGTGGTCACGAACGGGTTCGTCACGACGGATCGGCTAGCGGTGCTGAGCCTATCGCTCAGGGAGCGATGCCGGAGGTGAGGGCCGTGTAGGCGAGGACGGCCACCACCACGACCGTCGCCACGAGCGTCAGGGCGAACAGTCGCGGCGCCCCGGTTCGCAGTGCGACACGCAGGGGCAGATGGCGTACGCCGGCCGCGTTGTCGAGCACCAGGTCGGGCAGCGAGGTCAGGAAGTGCACGAGGAAACCCAGCAACGCGCAGAGGACGACGAAACCGGTGAACGGCGCCGAGCCGTCGGCGTCCTGGCCCCAGCCGCCGAGGGTCACGAAGAAGGTCAGCAGCGCGAACGTCGCCGACCAGCCCACCCACGACAGCGCTGTGCCGTGGAGCCACCGGTTGTGCACGAGCCCGACCACGAGCGTGGAGAGCAGGAACAGGCCCGCGGTGGTGCCGTTCTGGAGCGAGAGGGGCAGCACGAGGAGCAGGAGGACGGCGATCGCGAAGGTCGCGTTGCCCGACGGCACGATCCCCTCGGCCAGCGGCTTGTGCTTCGCCCCGGAGCGGCGGTCGGCCTCGACGTCGACCAGGTCGTTGAGCAGTCCCATGATCAGCTGGGCGACGAGCGCGGCGGCCGCTGCCGACAGGACTTCGCGCCCGGGGCGACCCATCAGCGCGACGAGCGCCCCGACGACGACGCCGAAGGCCAGCGCCTGACGCGGGTGGACGGCCCGCAGGAGGGATCGAAACTGCCCCGGTGCCTTCAGGGCACCCCCTGTGGTCATGGGTCGAAGTATTGATCATGCGCCTGCCGGAGGCGACCTTCGGGACATGCGGCATGCCCGGATTCGGGCTGCAGCAACACAC
>JBDSXU010000234.1:0-2053 GCA_039926005.1 Marmoricola sp. | reverse complement strand
GTCGGCGTCACCGATCACGTGCACCTGGCCGTCGCAGCAGGCGATCGCCATCCCGAACTGGAGCGGATCCACCGCCGCCAGGCTAGGGATGTACTCGGCCAGCCGGCCGCGGCCCACCTCGGGAGCGGCGGCCTCCTGCGCGCGCAGCAGCGCATCCTTGATTTCCACGTCACCATCCTTGCGCAGCCGACGGCCGACGGGTCGGGCCGGGCTCCCGACGCCCTGGCCGACCGTCCCTCGCCGAATAGAAGAGGTTCAGATCGGAGACCGAAGGATGCGCGGCGAGGCAGGAATCCGCTTGCTCAGGCGGTAGTCCAGTTGCTTGATTGGTCACATGAACTTCGATGGCATGTGGACTGATCCCGACAGCGACCCGCGAGAGGCCCTCGAGCCCGGAAGGGGTGAGAAGGCCGTGCTTGCGGAGTACCTCGACCGCTACCGAATGACTCTCGAGCTCAAGTGCGATGGACTCACCGCCGAGCAGCTCGCCACACGCTCAGTCCCGCCATCGACGATGTCCCTGCTGGGCATGATCCGCCATCTTTCTCGGGTCGAGCATTCCTGGACGCGCCGAGTCTTGGAGGGACAGATCGAGCTGCTGCAGCTCTACCGCACGCAGGAGGACCCGGACCTGGACTTCAACCAAGCCGAGGCCGACGACGAGGTCATCGCCGAAGCGTGGGACACCTGGCATCGCGAGGTGGCCCACGCACGCGGTGTGTACGCCGACCTGGACCTCGACGCGCCTGTCGACGTCCACGGTCAGGAGGTCGAGACGCGCAACATCGTCGTCCACCTCGTCGAGGAGTACGCCCGCCACGTCGGTCACGCCGATCTGCTGCGTGAGTGCATCGACGGCCGCACGGGCCAGTAGGCAGCGAGTGGACCGACTCCACCGAGACCAACCGTCGCTTGTCAAGTTCACCCCCGGGATCCGCGCGCTCCTACCGATGTGCCAGGCCGGGGATAGCATCGACATGCCCTCGCGGGTGAAGGCGCCGAACGGCGCTTGAGAGATGGCGCCGCCGGGGTCGCGAAACGCGAGGCGGCCTAACGAGGAGAGCGACGATGCCGGTGCTGGGAGTTGGCGGGATCTTCTTTCGCGCGCAGGATCCAGAGGCGCTCGGTGCCTGGTATCGCGAGCATCTCGGCATCGGCGCTGGCTGTGCCGTCGAGGGCACCGGCCCGCCCGACAAATGGTCGTGGAAGATCCAGGGTGGCCCGCTCGTCTTCGCGCCGTTCGAGACGGGGACCGATTACTGGGCGGCGGACAAACAGTTCATGCTCAACCTGCGCGTTAGCGACCTCGTCAGCCTGCTCGAACAACTCAGCGCCAGCGGGATCGCGGTGATCGTCAAACCCGATTGGGACTCGCCCGAGGTCGGGCGTTTCGCGCGGATACACGATCCCGAAGGCAATGCGATCGAATTGTGGGAGCCGCCGGCGGCGTCCGCAGACTGAAGACTGACCGACAGACTGGTCGAGCGAGTCACCGGACAGGCGGTCGCCGAAGCTGCGACGTCGAAGGTCAAAGTGGTGATGACGGACTCCTCACCTGAGCACGGGCGTCCCCGCGCTGACCGATCTGAACCGTTGACAGGTCAGCTCCGTGTTTTCTGATGAGGCCTCAGTCGGCCGGGACGACTACCGAGGAACGGAGAACCCGATGAAGATGCGGATGCTGGCGGCGGCGGGAGTTCTGGTCTCAGCCGCGGTACACCTCTACCTCTGGTTCGACGTGTTCCGGCACACCGACGTCGTCGGCCCTGCGTTCATGCTGAACGCGGTCGGCGGCACCACAATCGCATTCCTGCTTGTGCTGTGGCGGCACTGGGTCCCGTTGGTGTTCGCTGTCGGGTTCGGCGCGTCCACGCTCGGCGCGTTCTTCATCGCCGCCACGGTTGGGCTCTTCGGCGTCCACGAGCACTGGACCGGCTGGGCGGTGTGGACGGCCGCGGCGTCGGAGGTCCTGGCGATCGTGGCGGCCGGGACTGTCCTGCTCCAGCAGAACCCGCTGCGCTCGAGGACTGCCACCCGCGAGGCATATCTCAAC
>JBDSXU010000233.1:0-2930 GCA_039926005.1 Marmoricola sp. | reverse complement strand
AGTCCATCGCGACGACGCCTTCCTCGGCGCCTCGATGACGAAGTCGGCGCTCGCCCACCTGGTGGGAATTGCCATCAGGGACGGGGTCCTGCGGGTGGACGACCAGGTTGTGAGCCACGTGCCCGAGCTCGCGACCAGTGGCTATGCCCACTGCACGGTTCACGACCTGTTGACCATGACCAGCGGCGTCGACTGGGTCGAGAACCACCGTGACCCGGACAGCCCTGCCACTCGTCTCATCTCCTGCTTCGGCGGGGGCGGAGACTCGCGCGCCCTGCTCGGCGAGGTTGGCCCGCGGTCGGCCCCCGGCACGCGCTACGAGTACTGCACCGCCGACTCGCAGGTCCTCGACTGGGTTCGCGAGCGCGCGACCGGGGCGGCGTACGACGAGGCCCTCGGCGACCTGTGGCGCACCCTCGGCTGCACCTCGCAGGCCTACGTCGGCACCGACACCACAGGCGTCGCGATGGCCGGTGGCAGCCTGGCGGCAACCGCCCGCGACTGGGCCCGTATCGGGCTGCTCCAGCTCGACGGGACCGTCGAGGGAAGCCGTCTGCTGGACGAGGACTGGGTCGAGCAGAGCACCCTTCCGGCGTACCGCTTTCTCGCCACCGGCCGACTGCCGAGCAGCATCACCACGCACGCCGGTTTCGGCTACCACTGGTGGCTCCTGGACGACACCGGGCGACGGGCCACCGCGGACGGCAGCCGCGGCCAGTTCACCTACGTCGACCGCGACCTCGACGTCGTCGTCGTGAAGACCTCGCAGTGGCCCTATGACGATGTGCTGGCCGACCGGCAGTACCGCGACCTGAGCTACCTCGGTCTGCCCGAGATAGCCCGCGGGGCGGCCGATCCCCACTGACCAGACGCACCACCTAGCAGGAGGCACCACCGTGAAGACAGCGACACCATGAAGCGCCAGATGAACCGCAAGGTCATGATCACCTGCGCCCTCACCGGCGCCGGCGACACCGTGAGCAGGTCCGAGCACGTGCCCGTGACACCGGAACAGATCGCGGAGTCCGGCATCGCCGCTGCCCGCGCCGGGGCGACCATCGTCCACATCCACGTGCGGGATCCCGAGACCGGCGTCGGTTCGCGTGAGGTGGCGTACTACCGCGAGGTGGTCGAACGCATCAGGGCCAGCGACGTCGACGTCATCATCAACACCACCGCGGGCATGGGCGGCGACCTGATGCTCGACCCGCAGAACCCGACCACCTTCGTCGAGGGCACCGACCTCGTCAACGGGGTCGAACGGCTCAGGCACGTCGAGGAGCTGCTGCCCGACATCTGCACGCTGGACTGCGGCAGCCTCAACTTCGGCGAGGGCAGCCTCGTCTACGTCAGCACGCCCGACATGCTCCGCGACGGCGCGAAGAAGATCCAGGAGCTCGGCGTACGCGTCGAGATGGAGATCTTCGACACCGGCCACCTCTGGTTCGCCCGCCAGCTGGTGGAGGAGGGCCTGATCGACGCGCCGCCGATGTTCCAGCTCTGCATGGACATCCCGTACGGCGCACCCGCCGACCCGGCCCTGCTCGTGGCCATGGTCGACCAGCTCCCGGAGAACGCCGTGTGGGCTTCCTTCGCCCTCGGCAGGATGCAGATGCCCTGGGTCGCGCAGTGCGTCCTGCTCGGCGGCCACGTCCGCGTGGGCCTCGAGGACAACCTCTACCTGAGCAAGGGCGTGAAGGCCACCAACGCACAGCTCGTCGAGCGCGCGCGGACCCTCGTCGAGGCGATGGGCGCCGAGGTGGCGACCCCTGACGAGGGTCGCGGGATCCTGAACCTCGAGCCGAGGCAGACATGAACACTCCCCCGGTTGCCGTGGCCGACGTCCGCTCGGTGTGCTGCGTCGGGGCCGGCGTCATCGGGGGCGGCTGGGCGGCGTACTTCCTCGCCCACGGGTATGACGTGGTGGCCTGGGATCCCGCCCCCGACGCCGAGGAACGCCTGCGGCACCTGGTCGACGCTGCCTGGCCGGCGCTGACGCAGCTCGGCCTGGCCCAGGGGGCCGACCGCTCCCGGCTGCGGGTCGAACGGCTCCTCGAAGTGGCGCTGACCGGCGCCGAGTTCGTGCAGGAGAGCGCGCCCGAAGAACTCGACCTCAAGATCAAGCTCCTCGCCGAGATCGACGCCGCTGCTCCCGAGGGCATCGTCATCTCCTCCTCGACCTCCGGCTACGCCATGAGCGAGATGCAGGTCGCCTGTGCCCATCCCGAGCGCATGATCGTCGGCCATCCGTTCAACCCTCCCTACCTGATCCCGCTGGTCGAGGTCGCGGGCGGGACGAAGACCTCGCCCGAGGTGGTCGCCTGGACCTCCGAGTTCTTCCGCCACGTAGGCAAGTCGGTGATCACGATGGAGCGCGAGGTACCGGGCTTCATCGCCAACCGCCTGCAGGAGGCGCTGTGGCGCGAGGCCCTTCACATGGTCGCCGAGGGCGAGGCGACCGTGGAACAGATCGACCTGTCCATCACCGACGGCCCCGGGCTGCGCTGGCCGATCCAGGGCCCGATGCTGACCTTCCACCTTGCCGGTGGCCAGGGCGGGATGGCGCATATGCTCGACCACTTCGGTCCGTCCCTTAAGTCGCCGTGGACGCGACTGGTGGCCGCCGACCTCACGCCCGAACTGCGTGACGCGGTCGTCGACGGCTGTGAGCGGGAGGCCGAAGGACGCACCATCGACCAACTGGTGGCCGAGCGCGACGCAGGTGTGATCGCCGTACTGCGCGCCTTGGGGCGGGCATGACTGCACCTCTCTGCACCTGGACTGAGGAGGTCAGGGACGAGTGGATCGACTACAACGGCCACCTCTCCGAGGCCTACTACGTGCTCGTGCTCGGCCACGCCACCGACGAGGTGATGACCACTGTCGGGCTCGGCCCCGACTACAGTGCGGCGACGGGCGCCTCGCTGTTC
>JBDSXU010000232.1:0-6167 GCA_039926005.1 Marmoricola sp. | reverse complement strand
AGCTCTGGCCACGCCACCTCCGGCCGCTGGTCGCCCATCGAGCCTCCTTGTCAGGAGCAATTCCACCCGCTGCGGACTTCTGTCGGTGTGCAGACCAGCATGGGGCGGGCGGTCATCGAAGGTGCGTCCGCAGGCTGACGCCCTAGGCTCACCCTCGTGGAGAAGATCGACCGCCAGATCCTGGGACTGCTCGCCGACGACGGCCGCATGTCCTACACCGATCTCGGCAAGGCGACCGGGCTCTCGACAAGCGCGGTGCACCAGCGCGTGAAGCGGCTCGAGGAGCGCGGCCTGATCCTCGGGTACGGCGCCACGATCGACCATGCTGCGGCCGGCAAGCCGTTGACCGCCTTCGTCTCGATCACGCCCTTCGACCCGGCCGAGACCGACGACTACCCGGATCGCCTCCAGCACATCACCGAGATCGAGTCGTGCTGGTCGGTTGCAGGCGAGGAGTCCTACATCCTCAAGGTGCGCGTGGCGACGCCTGCCGCTCTGGAGGACCTGCTCGCCCGTGTTCGCGCCGCTGCCAACGTCTCGACGCGCACCACGATCGTGCTCTCGACGCCGTATGAGAACAGATCCACGCACTGAGCCTGCGTGACCGCTACCGGCCGGCGCCGGCGACGCGTGTGGTTGCGGAGCGGGCCGCCGCCGCTCTGGCCGGCTGAGGTCAGCGACCCTCGAAGGCCGCCTCGAGCTCGGAGATGTCGAACGCACGCCGATCGACCTGCATGAAGGCGGCAGTCACGCGACGCACCTTCTCCGCATCGGAGTCGGCGAGCATCTTGTCCAGTGACGACGGGAAGACCTGCCAGCTGAAGCCGTAGCGATCCTTGAGCCAGCCACACATCGACGGCTCGCCGCCATCGACGAGGGCGTCCCAGAGGCGGTCGATCTCCTCCTGGGTGTCGCAGGGGACGGCCAGCGACAAGGACTCGTTGGCCTCAAAACGGGTATCACCGCCGTTGATGGCCGCGTAGGGCTGACCCTGCAGCTCGAAGTTGATGACCATCTTCTGGCCGGCGAGACTGCCGGCGTCAGGTCCGTAGTCACTGCTGGAGAGGACACGGCTGTTCTCGAAGAGGGAGCAGTAGAAGCTCACCGCCTCCTCCAGCTTGCCGTCGTTGATCCAGAGGTTGGGGGTGATCTGCTGCATGACTCTCTCCTCGGTTGGGTTGCTCGTCAGTGTTCTCGACCAGCCGGATCCGCGAGATTCATCGGTGACGAGACCTCGGCGATGTCCTCGGCGTCGCCGTCGGAGGAGGCAGCCGGTCGAGCTCGTCGCGGTGCTGGTCGGTCACTGGGGAGAGCGCTGCGGTGAGCCGGGGCACGAGGTCTCCGAGCCAGGCTCGGGCCCACCCTTTCGCAGGACTACGCGTTGGTGTGTGATCGGTCACACAAAGGAGTAGGCGAAGGAGACACCATGACCCGGGCCCGTGCACCAGAGACCACCCAGGTGAGCGAACAACCGAGCCGGAGGGCGCCGAGCCCCCAGGATCGGGTGGACCGCTGGCTCGCGCTGTTCGAGTCCGCACTCAGCTCGCGGGACGTCGAGCGCGCGGCCGCCCTGTTCGCCACCGAGAGCTACTGGCGCGACCTGGTCTCCTTCACCTGGAACCTCACCACCGTCGAGGGCCGCGACGGCGTGACCGAACTGCTGGGTGGCACCCTGGAGACCACGGACCCGTCAGGCTTCGCCACCGAGGAGCCGCCGGGCGAGGCCGACGGCGTCGTCACCGCCTGGATCGTCTTCGAGACGGCAGTGGGCCGTGGACGAGGACTGCTGCGGCTCAAGGCGGAGGACGGCGAGGACCGCGCCTGGACGCTGCTGACCACGCTCTACGAGCTCAAGGGCCACGAGGAGCCGCGTGGCACCCACCGGCCGATGGGGGCTGAGCACGGCGCCACCAAAGGACGGGTCACCTGGAAGGAGAAGCGCCAGGACGAGGCCGAGAGCCTGGGCAGCACCACGCAGCCGTACGTGCTCGTCGTGGGTGGCGGACAGGGTGGCATCGCCCTCGGAGCGCGGCTGCGCCAGCTCGGTGTCCCGAGCCTTGTCATCGACAAAGCACACCCGTCCCGGCGACCAGTGGCGCAACCGCTACAAGTCGCTCTGCCTGCACGACCCCGTCTGGTACGACCACCTGCCCTACCTGAAGTTCCCCGACAACTGGCCGGTGTTCTCGCCCAAGGACAAGATCGCTGACTGGCTCGAGTCCTACACCCGGATCATGGAGGTGCCCTACTGGTCGAACACCGTGGCCACGAGCGCATCGTGGTCCGACGAGACGGGGGAGTGGACCGTCGAGGTCGAGCGTGCGGGCAAGCCGTACACCCTCAAGCCGAAGCAGCTGGTGCTCGCAACGGGGATGTCGGGCAAGCCCAACGTCCCCGACGTCCCCGGTACCGACGTGTTCCGGGGCGACCACCATCACTCATCGGCACACCCGGGGCCGGACGCCTACCGCGGCAAGAAGGCCGTGGTCATCGGCAGCAACAACTCGGCCTTCGACATCTGCGGTGCCCTCTGGGAGAACGACGTCGACGTCACCATGGTGCAGCGCTCCTCGACCCACATCGTCAAGAGCGCGAGCCTGATGGACCTCGGTCTGGGTGACCTCTACTCGGAGCGGGCGCTCGCCGCGGGAGTGACGACCGAGAAGGCGGACATGATCTTCGCCTCGCTGCCCTACCGAATCCTGCACACCTTCCAGATCCCGGCCTACGAGGCAATGGCGGAGCGGGACAAGGGCTTCTACGACCGCCTCGAGAAGGCCGGCTTCGACCACGACTGGGGCGATGACGGCTCGGGGTTGTTCATGAAGTACCTCCGTCGCGGCTCGGGCTACTACATCGACGTGGGCTCCGCTGATCTCGTGGCGGACGGCGACGTGAAGCTCGCGAAGGGGCAGGTCGACCACCTCACCAAGGACGCGGTCGTGCTCGCGGACGGGACCGAGCTGCCGGCGGACCTGGTGGTGTTCGCCACAGGCTACGGGTCGATGAACGGCTGGGCAGCTGACCTGATCAGCCAGGAAGTCGCCGACGGGCTGGGCAAGGTCTGGGGTCTCGGTTCGGACACCACGAAGGATCCCGGTCCGTGGGAAGGCGAGCAGCGCAACATGTGGAAGCCAACGCAGGTCAAGAACCTGTGGATGCACGGTGGCAACCTGCACCAGTCCCGGCACTACTCGCTCTACCTGGCGCTCCAGCTCAAGGCCCGGTTCGAGGACATCGCGACACCAGTGCACGGACTGCAGGAGGTGCACCACACGGCCTGAGCCCTCGTGTTCACTGGTCTCCATGGGGACTGTCGCGCACATCAGCCTGGTCCTGGCACTGCTCACGACCGGGCTGATGTCCGGCGTCTACCTGGCCTTCAGCATCTCCGTGCTGCCGGGCCTCGGGCGCACGGACGACGTCACGTTCGTCGCGGCGATGCGCGAGATGAACCGAGCGATCCTGAACCCGGTGTTCGGCATCGTCTTCGGCGGGCCGCTGGTCCTCGACGTCCTCGCGGTGGCGACCAGGCTGCCGGACCAGACTGGCATCGGCTGGTCGGTGACCGCGCTCGTCCTCTACGTCGTCACGCTGGCCGTCACGGCAGTGGTCAACGTGCCGTTGAACGACCGGCTGGACAGCACGGAACCTGCTGACGCGGCACGGACCGGCTTCGAGACGAGATGGGTCCGCTGGAACGTCGTACGCACTCTCGTGTGCACGGCGTCGTTCGCCGCCCTGGCTGTGGCGCTGCTCAGCTGAGCAGGTTTAGGACAGCCTTCTCCAGCGCCCGTTGCCGGGTGGCCGGGGAGCGATATCGGGTGAGAATCGTCGGGTCGATCGTGGTGCCGTTCTCGTAGAGGTCGATCACGCGCGGGTCGATGTAGGAGTTCTTCGCGATGATGGGCGTGTTGCCGAGGTACTCCGAGACCTCGAGCACGGCCGCCTTCACGGCCCGACGCCGCGATGCCTTGGACTCAGCAGGCTCCTCGGAGCCCGCCAGGGCTGCCGCGGCGAGCACCGTCGCGTGCCAGGTGCGGAAGTCCTTGGCCGTGAGGTCCTCGAGAAGTCCGTTGAGGTAGGTGTTGACCGCAGAGCTGTCGAGGTCGCGCCATCGGCGTTCGAGCTGGTAGGCCAGCAGGCGCTCGGTCCCTCCGCGCCTGCGCCGCAGGCAGTCCAGCGCCAGGAGTACGTCGGGGTCGTCGATCTCGATGTTGTGCTCGATGCCAGACTTGCCCTCGAACCGGAAGATCAGTCGGTCCTTGTCCTTGCGGACGTGACGCTTCTCCAGCGTTGTTAGCCCGAACGAGCCGTTCGTGTCGGCGTAGATGTCGCTGCCGATGCGGAAGTAGCCGAGGTCCAGCAGACGTACGGCGACCGCGTCCGCCCGCTCGAGCGGCATCCCCTCCAGCTCGAGGTCCCGGGTGATGGCACGGCGGGCCGCCGGCAGCTTGCGCGCGGCAGCCAGGACCCGGTCGAACTTCATCTTGTCGCGCTTGATGCGCCAGTCCTGGTGGTAGAGGTACTGCCTACGACCGGCGTCATCGGTGCCCACCGCCAGGATGTGCCCGTTGGGGTACGACGAGATCCAGACCTCCTGCCACGCCGGGGGAATGGCGAGCGACCGGATCCGCTCGATCTCGTCGGTGTCGGTGATCCGCCGGCCCTGCCTGTCGAGGAACACGAACCCCGAGCCCGCGCGTCGGCGGGAGAGTCCCTTGGTCCTGGGGGAGACCGTCCTCAGTCGCGGCACGGGGTCACAGTGCCCCGACCGGGGCCCGCTCATGCCGAGTTCTGTGCCACGGGCTTGACCTAGTCTGCACTTGAGTTTGTCCACTGGAGCCATGCATGCCATCCGTCTCCATCATTTCGGGCCCGCGGACAACCTCGTTCTCGACCAGGTCGAAGACCTCACTCCGTCCTGGGGGAGGTCCGCATCGCCGTCGAGGCCTGCGGCGTACACCTGCTCGACACGACCCTCCGCCGCGGGGAGCCCGGACCGTGCCGGCTCCCGCGCTCCCGACCATGCCCGGCCGAGAGGTGGCCGGCGTCGTCGACCTGCTGGGCACGGACGTCGACCTGCTGGGCACGGACGTCGACCCGGTGTGGCTGGGACGCCGGGCGGTGGCCCATCTCGGGCTGGTGTCCGGCGGGTACGCCGAGCAGGCCACCGCGAGCGTGGACAAGCTGTTCCCGCTGCTGGACCACGTGGGGTTCGCCGACGCCGTTGCCGCTGTCGGCACCGGGCGCACCGCGTTGGGGGTGCTCGCGCTCGAACCTCCGCGTGCCGGCGACCGGGTCCTGGTGCTCTCCGCTGCCGGAGGACTCGGATGGCTCCTGGTGCAGGGGGCCGCGTGGCACGGCGCACGCGTCGTGGCTGCCGCGCGCGGAGCAGAGCGCACCGCCCAGCTCGCTGCCCTCGAACCGGAGCTCGTCGTCGACTACGGGTCCGGTGACTGGGTCGAACGAGTCCGGTAACTCGGCGGGGTCGACCTGGTGTACGACGGAGTCGGCGGCTCGCTGGGACGCTCGGCCCTGGAGCTGCTCAAACCTGGCGGCCGGCTCGTGATGTTCGGCTACTCCGCCGGCCGCCCGACGCAGTTCGACACCGGCGACATCGTCGCGCGCGGGCTCACCGTCGGCTGGAGCCTGGGACCGCGGATGGTCGCCCTCCCTGGAGGCATCCCCGGGCTCGCCGCCCGCGCGCTGGATCGCCTGGCGGCGAAGGACTGGTCACCACTGGTGTCGACGTACCCGCTGGCCGAGGCTGCCCGGGCCCACGCCGACCTCGAGAACAGGCGGGCGCTGGGCAAGGTCGTGCTGATGGTCGACCGATGAGTTCCAGAGACGTGTCAATCTCTCCTTGCGCGATGGGTGTGGAGGGCGGACCTCGGAACGGTGGGGATAGTCCGAGACGAACCGGATGCTGATGTCCGGTTTGTACGACGGGATCGTCACGGACTATGTGCGCCACTACCAAAGCGTCTCGGACTACCCGGCCCGGATCAGCTCTCGAGGCCCGGACGCTCAGCGTCGCCGCTGTCTCGACCCCGGGAGCCACCCGCGCCAGAAGTCTCAGACGGAGTGGATGGTCTCCCGCACCTGCTGGGCCCACCACGCCTGGCCCTCGGCCGGCAGGGTGTGGATCGGGTCGTAGTACTCGT
>JBDSXU010000231.1:0-1903 GCA_039926005.1 Marmoricola sp. | reverse complement strand
CGGCCGAGACCAGGGTGCGTGGGCCGGGGTAGCCGACTAGGAGCCACCCAGCCCCATCGCGGTTGCCCCCGTACGCGGGGTCGCCGAGGAGTCCCTCGTAGGTGTGTTCTACGACCAGCGACATGGCGACGTCGAGGGCGACCGAGTTCCGTTGCACCAGAGCGACCTCTGGGGTCGTCAGCTGGCGTAGCTGATCGGCCTGCGCGTTCGGACCAAGCTCGACGAACGGGACACCGAGCAAGGGCTGCGTCAGCTCGTCGAGAGCGTCGAGGAACTCGCGGTAGATCTCCAGGAACCGCCTCAACGGGCCAGCCAGCGCGCGTTGGATGTGCTCATCGATCCCGATGCTCGTGCCGGAGGGCCCGAGATGGTCGGCGGGATGGATGCAGTCGATCACCGCGCGCAAGGTGCGGACCTGCGCAGGATCCAGGCCACCTTGGCGCTCCTCGCCTGCCAGCCCGGCTGGCTGACGCGTCATGCTTCGCGGCCACCGTCGTTCTCTGCCTCGAAGACACCGCGGTCGTTCGCGTTCCACGGCAGCTCGACCTTGCTCGGCGAGGGGTCGAGGAGCTCGATCACGAAGTGCTCGACGGACTCGTCGCCGAGGTTCCGGATGCGGTGGGGCGTGAGCGGCTGCTCGGATCCCACGGTCTTGAACATGACGAAGCCCGGCTCGGCGTTCTGCACGATCCCCCAGGTGTCGCTCCCGTATTCCTGCTCGAGGTACTGCTGGCCCTGCGCACGACCCTGCGACGGCCAGATGATGACGTGGTCGTGGTGGTGCTGGTGGAAGTCGACCTCCTGGCGCGGCCCCAGGGTCATCGACCAGACCCGGACCCGGTCGTTCTCGAAGAGCAACGTGTCTCCAGGCGCGTGGGTGAAATCGCGGTTCTCCATGATCAGATCCTCCTGTTGTGGTTTTTCTGGGCGCTGCGCATCCTGCGCTCCTTCGACGTCAGCAGTCCGCCTGCTGTGGCGACGAGAACGGTCAGAGCGGCCGGTACCGCGACGCTGAGCGTCAGCGAAACGGTGAGCAGCAGGGCTCCGACGCCGGCTCCCGTGCCGATCAGCACGATCGCTGCCGACCGGCGGCCCCAGGGCTGCCCGACTGCGGCGCCCAGTCGCGAATCCGCGGCCAGCCCGGTGATGGTCGACGTCACCACGACCGTGGTCACGTCCTTGACTGCGAGGTGACGCGCCACGGACGCCTGCAGCCCCATCGCGGCGGCGAGGAGCGCAGTGAGCACGTAGGCGGTGGGACTGCCGATCTCCACGTCGACGCCGCCCAGCACCACCGAGGACGTCGCGAACGCCGCCGCCACCACGAACAGCAGGCTCGTGGTCGCGCGCGTCCACGCACCGGACTCCGACCGACGCAGGACTCGGCCTCCGCACGCAGCCCCAGCCATGAAGGCGAAGAGGGCGATGAGAGGACCCTCGACAGGCAGGTCGGCAGTTCCTGTCAAACCCATGCCGAGGATGACGACGTTGCCGGTCATGTTTCCGGTGAACACCTTGTCCAGGCCGAGGTACCCGACCGCGTCCGCGACCCCGGTCGAGAAGGTCAGGATCAGCATGGCGCCCAGGTGCACGGACGCCGACGTGACACGTATGGCCTGTGACCTGCTCGCCACGTCGGTCCGGCTGCTCATCGGCCCGCCGCGTAGCCTTGGGCCCCGCGGGCGTTCGCGGCTCCACCGAGCTGGGCGGTGGAAGGGTCCCGCGTCACCGTCGACAGGCGACCCAGGCTCCAGTCCGGCGACACGATCAGCGTGTGCCCACGACGCTCGAGCTCCTCGAGGATCGTCGCGCCAACCCGCCGTTCGATGACCAGCTCGCCGGGGTGCCACACCCGTGGCCAGAACGAGCTGACGACGCTCAAGGAGTGGAAAGCCGGGGCGTC
>JBDSXU010000230.1:0-3534 GCA_039926005.1 Marmoricola sp. | reverse complement strand
GCTCTCGGACATGGAGCTGCCCTCGAGTGGGGGGAGCGAGGACAAGTCGGTGTCGGCCGGTCGCTACTGCTTCCCGCGCGTGGAGGTCGAGGTCGCGTTCATCCTCGGCGAGACCCTGCCCGGTGCCGGCTGCACCGAGGAGGACGTGCTGCGGTGCACGGAGTACGTCGCTCCTTCGATCGAGCTCATCGACAGCCGCATCGCCGACTGGAACATCAAGATCGCCGACACCATCGCCGACAACGCCTCCTCTGCCGGGTTCGTGCTGGGTCCGGAGCGGATCCCTCCGGGCTCGGTGGATCTCAAGGCCATCAGCGCCGTCCTGACGCGCAATGGCGAGAAGGTCGCGGAAGGGCGATCCGACGCGGTGCTCGGCAACCCGGTGACCGCGGTCGCCTGGCTGGCAGCCAAGGTGGCCGGCTTCGGGGTGACTCTCGAGGCAGGGCACGTGATCCTCCCGGGTTCGGTGCACCGCGCCATCGACGTTCGTCCCGGTGACGAGTTCGTCGCCGACTTCGAGGGCTTCGGCTCCGTCCGCCTGGACTTCACCGACTGAAGGAGTCACATGACCAAGCTGTCCGCGGCCATCGTCGGTCCCGGCAACATCGGTACCGATCTGATGTACAAGCTGCTACGCAGTGACCTGATCGAGCCGCGCTGGATGACCGGCGTCGATCCCGGGAGCCCCGGACTGGGTCGCGCACGCGACAAGGGCCTGGTGGCCAGCCACGAGGGCGTCGACTGGCTGCTCAAGCAGGACGAGCTGCCGACCTGATCTTCGAGGCGACCAGCGCCCACATCCACCGCGAGTACGCCCCGCGCTACCGGGAGGCCGGCATCCGTGCCGTCGACCTCACACCCGCGGCGGTGGGTCCTGCTGTGATCCCGGCGGTCAACGGTGACGAGCACGCCGCCGCCGAAAACGTCAACATGATCACCTGCGGCGGCCAGGCCACCATCCCGATGGTCGCTGCGGTCTCGCGTTCGGCGCCGGTGTCCTACGCCGAGATCGTCGCGTCGGTCGCCTCGCTCTCGGCCGGCCCGGGCACCCGACAGAACATCGACGAGTTCACCCGCACCACGGCCAAGGGTGTGGAGACCATTGGCGGCGCCGAGAGTGGCAAGGCGATCATCATCCTGAACCCTGCGGAGCCGCCGATGATCATGCGCGACACGATCTTCTGTGCCGTCGGTCCGGAGGTCTACGACGAGGGCCAGGACGCCGTCACCGAATCCGTGCACCGGATGGTCGAGGCCGTCCAGGACTACGTCCCCGGCTACCGGCTGCTCCAGGACCCGCAGTTCGACCCACCCACGCAGGCAACACGCGGCCAGACGAAGGTCAGCGTCTTCATCGAGGTCGAAGGAGCGGGCGACTTCCTCCCGCCGTACTCCGGCAACCTCGACATCATGACCGCCGCGGCGACGCGAGCAGGAGAGGGAATGTCAAAAGCATGAGTGTTCACGGGAACCCCGAGCTCAACGTCCTCGACCGCACCTGGTCGAACACGGTGCCTGATTCGGGGCTAGACATCAGACTGACCGACACCTGCCTGCGCGACGGCTCGCACCACAAGCGCCACCAGTTCACCGGCGAGGAGGTGCGCTCGATCATCGCGGCTCTCGACGAGGCCGGCGTCCCGGTCCTCGAGGTGACGCACGGCGACGGTCTGGGCGGGTCGAGCTTCAACTACGGCTTCTCGAAGACTCCTGAGCAGGAGCTGATCAAGATCGCGGCGGAGACCGCGAAGAACGCCAGGATCGCGTTCCTGATGCTGCCGGGGGTCGGCACCAAGGACGACATCCTGCAGGCGCAGGACAACGGCGGTTCGATCTGCCGGATCGCCACGCACTGCACGGAGGCCGACACCTCCCAGCAGCACTTCGCGCTTGCGCGCGAGCGCGGCCTGGAGACGGTCGGGTTCTTGATGATGAGCCACACCCAGCCGCCGGAGGTGCTCGCGAAGCAGGCGCGGATCATGGTCGACGCGGGCTGCCAGTGCGTCTACGTCGTCGACTCCGCCGGCGCCCTGATCATGGAGGGCGTCGGTGACCGCGTCGCAGCGCTGGTCGCGGAGATCGGCTCGGAGGCGACGGTCGGATTCCACGGCCACGAGAACCTCGACCTCGGAGCGGCGAACACGGTGATGGCCGTTCGTGCCGGTGCGACCCAGATCGACGGTTCCGTACGCCGGTTCGGTGCGGGCGCCGGCAACACGCCGCTGGATGCGTTCGTCGGCATCTGCGACAAGCTCGGTTGGCGCACCGGCGTCGACTTCATGAAGATCATCGACGCCTCCGAGGACGTCGTACGCCCCGCGATGCCGGAGGAGTGCCGCCTCGACCGGATGACGATGATGATGGGGTACGCCGGGGTCTACTCGTCGTTCCTCAAGCACGCGGGGAACGCCGCTGAGCGCTATGGCGTCTCAGGTGCCCAGATCCTGGCCGTCGCGGGGGAGCGCAAGCTGATCGGAGGCCAGGAGGACCAGCTCATCGACATCGCCCTCGAGCTGCGCGCCAAACAGGACGCCAACGGCTGAGTCTCAGCCCCACTTGGAGGCGAGGGTCGGCACCCCGTCGCCCGAGAGGTGGTCAAGGGCTGCCTTGCGGCCGGTCGCTGCCACCAGCAGGTCTACGAGGCGTCCCTCGACGAGCGGGCCGGAGCCATGTGTCCAGTCGGCATCGGTCGCCTTGAGGGTCACACCGGCGATCCGGTTCTTCGCACCGATCAGCGTGTTCGAGTTCTTGTAGAAGTCGAGGACCGACGTCAATGCCTCGGTCGGGTAGGTGTGCTGGATCCCCAGCGGTCGCCTGATGTCCTCGGAGTGGACGATCACCTCACCGAGCCAGGTCAGCTTCGGGCCCGGGGGTGACTTCTTCGAGTCCTGCTTCGCCCGGAACTTCGAGAGCGTCTCGGAGGGAGTGGCGCCGCGCTGCCGGGCGATGCCCTTGTCGGCGAACTTCGTGAAGTTGAAGCCGGTCGAGGCGAAGTCGAGGAGGAACGCGGGTGGCGTCAGGGACGCGTCCGACGTCATGTGGGCCAGCACGTCCTCGACGGACCAGCCGTCGCACAGCGAGCGTGCGTTCCACTCGTTCTGCGAAAGGTCTGCGAGATCGTCGGCGAGGGCGCCGCGCTCGGCGGCAACGGTGGTCCACATGTCTGCCATGTCTCGCACGGTAGTCCCGCAGCAGCCTTGGCGACAGACGCAATCCGAGACGCAAGGGTTGGTCGCATCTCGAAGAGAAGGTGTGGGGTCGTGGACGGAAACCTAGAACGTGTTCTAGTATTGAGCACGCGAGACCACAACTGCACGAGGAGGAGCCCATGAGCCAAGCGGTTCTCGATGGCGTCCGCGACCTGCTGCCGACCTTGCGGGAGCGCGCGGACGAGGCCGAACGGCTAAGGGTCGTTCCCGAGGCTTCGATCAAGGAGCTCGAGGAGATCGGTTTCTTCAAGTTGCTGCAGCCCAGGCGATTCGACGGGTTGGAGTCCGACCCGATCGACTTCTACACCTCGGTGCGCGACATCGC
>JBDSXU010000229.1:0-6132 GCA_039926005.1 Marmoricola sp. | reverse complement strand
CGGCTGGGCCGGGGGAGCCTGTGTCCTCGCCTGGTTCACCTGGCGCCGCCACAACTGGGCGCGTTGGCTGCTTGCCGTCAGCGCGGGAGCCACCCTCGTCGCTGCCCTCTTCGCCTTCCCGATCGGTCTCCTGCACCAGGCCGCAGCGGCTCTCACGCTCGCCGGGTTGTTCAGCGCGGCGGCTCGCTCGTGGTTCGCTCCGCAGCCATGGTCGCCCGGGGCTCCGCCAGGAAATCATCAGGGCCCGCCTCAGGGCCCTGATCCGGGATCACGGCTTCCCGGGCCGCCGCCTCCGGGGCACTACCCCTCCGACCAGGACCCGTCGGGGCCCACCCAGGGGACGTCGACACCGCCCCGAGGCAAACCCCCGGTCTGGTAGCCGCCCTCCTCCTGTTCAGCCGCGGTGCCGCACGTCCGTTGCCCGCAGGCGGCGGATGCCTTCCACGAGCACGTCGTGCTGCTTGCAGAACGCCCAACGGATCAGGTGGCGGCCGTGTGGCGAGTCGTCCTCGTAGAAGGCCTGGGTCGGGATCGCCACCACCTTGGCATCCTCGGCCATCGCCGCGCAGAAGGCCATGCCATCGGCGTGCCCGAGCGAGGAGATGTCGGTGGTCACGAAATAGGTGCCCTGCGGGACGAGCACCTCCATCCCGAGTGAGTCGAGGCCCTCGCAGAGGAAGTCGCGCCTGCGGGCGAGGTCCTCGCGCAGCCTCTCGTGAAAGCCCGCCTCGTGGTCGAGCGCGTGCGCGATGGCGGGCTGGAATGGTGCACCCGAGGAGTAGGACAGCCAGTTCTTCGCGCCCTCCACGGCCGCCACCAGATCAGCCGGTCCGGTGGCCCAGCCGATCTTCCAGCCGGTGAAGGAGAACGTCTTGCCCGAGCTGGAGATCGTCAGTGTCCGGTCGAACATCCCCGGCAGGGTCGCGATCGGCACGTGCGCGTGGTCGTCGAAGGTCAGGTGCTCGTAGACCTCGTCGGTGACGACCACGAGGTCGTGACGCCGGGCCACCTCCGCGACGGCGGCGAGCTCCCCGGCGTCGAGAACGCGCCCGGTCGGGTTGTGGGGGCTGTTCAGCAGGATCAGCCGGGTGCGGTCGGAGACTGCGGCCTCGAGCTCGGCGGCGTCGAGCTGGTAGTCGGGTGAGCGCAGGGTCACCGGGCGTCGTACGCCGCCCACGAACTGGATCATCGCGCGGTAGCTGTCGTAGTACGGCTCACATACGACCACCTCGTCACCCGGGTCCACCAGTCCGAGCATCGCGCCTGCAATGGCCTCGGTCGCGCCTGTCGTGACCACCACCTGGTCGGGGGACAGGTCGAACCCGTAGTGGCGCTGCTGGTGCCGGATGATCGCGTCCACCAGTTCGGGAGCACCGTGTCCGGGCGGGTACTGGTTGCGGCCGGCCTTCATCGCGTCGTACGCCGCCTCGACCACCGAGGCGGGACCGCTCAGGTCGGGGAACCCCTGACCGAGGTTGACCGACCCGGTGCGGACGGCGAGCGCCGACATCTCCGCGAAGATCGTGCTGCTGACCCCACGCAGGCGCTCGGCTGATCTGATCTCTCGTCGGGTCCCTTGTGCACTCACGGTCTCGAACCTAACTGCTGGAGCGCCGTACGCGCGTGCGGGTCGGCTGGCAGTTCTGGGGCACCAACTGGGTCGCTCATCGCGAGCAGCGCCAGGTCACCAGCACGTTGCAGACGCAGTGAGCCGAGGGCGGCAACAAGTTGTTGCCCGAACACGTGGCGCAGGGCGAGGCGTCGGCGCTGGTCCGGATCCCGAGGTTGGGCACGTCCTACGTCGTCCCGGTGCTCGAGGGCGTCTCGACCGACGTGCTGTCCCGGGGCTTCGGGAACTTCGAGGACACCGCCGACCCCGGCCTGGTGGACAACTACGCGCTCGCAGCCCACCGGGTGACCCATCGCGAGCCGCTGCGGCGGATGCCGGACCTGCGGCCGGGCGACGAGGTCATCGTGGAGACCGTCGACGCCAGCCATGTCTACCGGCTCGACACCGACCCCGAGAGGCTGGTCGTTGCGTTCACCGGCGTCTGGGTTCTCCAGGCGCTGCCGAAGAACCCGCAGGTCGGTGGGGCGCAGCCCTCCCAGAAGCCGGGCCAGCGGCTGATCACGCTGACCACCTGCTCCGAGATCTTCCGCACAGACGACCGGATGATCGCGTTCGGGCACCTGGTCCCGACCGTCGAGAAGTCGGCGGGCGACACGTCGGCGGGGGGTGCGGCCGGGTAGCCTCCGCGGCATGACTGACCCGGACCTCGCACGTGACGTCGACGCCTGCTGCCGCCTGACCGGGCAGTTCACGCTCCGCTCGGGCCAGGTGGCCTCGGAGTACTTCGACAAGTACCTCTTCGAGGCCGATCCGGTCCTGCTGGCCCGGGTCGTGGAACAGATGATCGACCTCGTGCCGGAGGGGACCGACCTGCTCGGTGGGCTGGAGCTGGGGGGCGTCCCGATCGCCACCGTGCTGAGCGCGCGCACGGGACTGCCGGCGCTGTTCGTGCGCAAGCGGGCCAAGGAGTACGGCACCTGCAAGCGGGCCGAGGGTCAGGACATCGACGGACTACGGGTCACCCTGATCGAGGACGTCATCACCACCGGGGGCGCCGTACGAGATGCCACGCGAGCCCTGCGCGAGGCCGGAGCCGTCGTGGAGACGGTGGTCTGCGCGATCGATCGCAGCCCCGAAGGGCAGAACCCGCTCGACGACGTAGGCCTCGAGGTGCGGCCGGTGCTGACCAAGGCGCAGCTGGACGCTGCGCGGGGGTGACGGGTTTCAGGCTCGTTCGGCAGCTTGCCGGCGGTGCTTCCACCACTCGTAGGCGATCGGGATCACCGAGACGCCCAGGATCAAGATGATCGCCTTGTCGATGTTCTCGCCGATACCCGGAAAGCTGCGGCCGAGGAAGTAGCCCATCAGGGTGATGCCCAGGACCCACAGCGCTGCGCCGACGCCACTCCACAGGAAGAAGCGGTGCCGCTGCATCCCGGTCACACCTGCCACCACGGTGATGTAGGTGCGCACGAACGGCACGAACCTGCCGATCACCAGGGCCTTGTTTCCGTGCTTGTCGAAGAACGCATCGGTCTGGTCGAAGTACTTCTTCTTCAGGATCCGACCACTGCGCTCGTAGAGCGGTGGCCCGATCCACCGACCGATCTCATAGCCGAGGACGTTGCCCGCGAAGGCCGCGCCGGTCAGCATCAGGATGGCGACAGGAAGGTCGGTCGCCCGCGGTCCCGGGATGATGTTGTTGTGGGTGGCCACGAACAGGCCGATCGCGAACAGCAGGGTGTCTCCGGGCAGGAACGGGAAGAACAGTCCGCACTCCACCAGGATGATGGCCAGGCACACCCAGAAGAACGACGTGCCGAACTGGTCGAGCAACCAGTTCGGGTCCATCCACTTGATGCCGAAGAGCAGCGGCTGAAGGCCAATCACCCCGTGAGGGTATCTGGGCCAACCTGACCACAGACTGACCGGATCCTGTGTGCAGCATGGGCGTCCTACCCTTGCGGCTGTGACTCCAGAGGATGTGACTCCAGAGGATGCCCGGGCGCCGTACGACCCGATGCCGCACGGTCCCGACGAAGTCGGCGTCGGGCCGTGGGTCGGGACGCTGCCCACTGGTGGGCAGTACGACGCGGAGCTGCTTGCCGACGGGGACCGGCGCAACGTGGTCGACCGCTACCGCTACTGGACCCTCGAGGCGATCGTCGCCGACCTGGACACGCGACGTCACGACTTCCATGTCGCGATCGAGAACTGGCAGCACGACTTCAACATCGGCACGATCGTCCGCACCGCCAACGCGTTCCTGGCCCGCGAGGTGCACATCGTCGGCAAGCGTCGATGGAACCGCCGTGGGGCGATGGTGACCGACCGCTACCAGCACGTGCGCCACCACGCGACGGCGCAGGACCTCGCGGCATACCTCCACGAGCAGGGGGTGCAGCTGATGGGCGTCGACAACCTGCCCGGTTCGGAGCATCTTGAGACCTGGGAGATGCCGCGCTCGGTGTGCCTGCTGTTCGGGCAGGAGGGGCCGGGGCTCTCGGAGCGGGCCCGCGAGGTCTGCGACGGCACCTTCTCGATCGCCCAATTCGGGTCCACCCGTTCCATCAACGCGTCCGCGGCGGCGGCGATCGCGATGCACGCGTGGATCAACCGGTACGCCGAGCTCGGGTCGGCCTGGCGCGGATAGCTCAGGAAGGGGCCGAGAGGCAGCGGATGAACCGGTCGCCCGCCGCCCAGCCTTCCACGCTCGGTGGCTGCCAGAAGCCACCGTCCTTCTTCGTCAGCTCCTTGCAGCGTGCGCGGGCCAGCGGTGTGTAGGCGGTGGCATCCGGGTAGTGCTCGCCGGCGGCTCGGTAGACCGCCTCGACCCGGTAGGCATGTGGATGGCCACAGGAGACGTCGGTGCCCGCCTCGTTCTGGCAGATCCGCAGCTGCTCCGGAACCCCGGCTCCGAGGAACGGCTGAGCTGCCGGCAGCCTCACCAGGCTCTGGCCGCTGCGGGCCAGTACGTCGCAGCGCACCCAGCGAGCTCCCCGCTGCAGCTGTGCCTGGTCGGGCGTGAACAGCGTCCAGGTCAGGATCGAGGTCGCCCGGTCGGCCAGGGTGCCCCCGGCCGCGCCGCGGTAGGCCGGTTCACAGACCCGTTTGCCCAGCTTGCGACGCTTCGCGAGCGGGGTCTTCGCGGTGACGGCCCTGCGCACGAAGCCGACGTAGGCGACGACCGTGGTGTGCCTCTTGCGACAGCTGACTCGCCGACCGGTGGCCACCGAGGCCCGCGACTGCGGGGGCTGCATGCGGTAGCACTGTCCGAGCCTGGCCGCGCCGAAGCCCGGATCCGGTGCGGGCACGATCTTCGCGGGCTTGGCGCTGCTCACCGCGGTCGAGGGTTCCGTGCCCGCGACACTGCCCTGCTTGGGCGAACCCCCGCAACCGGCCACGAGAAGGGCGAGGGGCAGCGCCAGGAACACGAGGCGAACCGGTCCCGCGACACAGGCGCCGGAAGTGCGTCGGAGTCGATGAGCGGCCATGGCCCGTGGATCTTCCCACGATCGGCCAGAGCCGGAGGCCGGATGAGTCCATTAGGGTTGGGGGCGCTAGCCGACGTACCCCTGAGGACTCCGAGGAGACCGCACCATGCCTATCGCCACACCCGAGAAGTACGCCGAGATGCTGGATGCCGCGAAGAAGCACGCGTTCGCCTTCCCAGCCATCAACGTGTCGTCCTCGCAGACCCTCAACGCCGCTCTCGCCGGTTTCGCAGAAGCAGGCAGCGACGGGATCATCCAGGTCTCGACCGGCGGCGCCGACTACCTCTCCGGTCCGACTATCAAGAACATGGTCAGCGGGTCGGTGGCCTTCGCGGCGTACGCGCACGAGGTGGCCCGGAGCTACCCGGTCAACATCGCGCTGCACACCGACCACTGCCCCAAGGACAAGCTCGACGGTTTCGTCCGGCCGCTGCTCGAGATCTCGCTCGAGCGGGTCAGGGGCGGCCAGGACCCGCTATTCCAGTCGCACATGTGGGACGGGTCCGCCGTACCCCTCGAGGAGAACCTGCAGATCGCGCAGGAGCTGCTCAAGAAGGCCGCCGAGGCGAAGATCGTGCTCGAGGTCGAGATCGGTGTCGTCGGTGGCGAGGAGGACGGCGTCGAGGGAGGTGGCGGTGAACAGCTCTACAGCACCACCGAGGACGCGCTGGCCACTGTCGAGGCGCTCGGCACGGGCGAGAACGGCCGCTACCTGACGGCGCTCACGTTCGGCAACGTGCACGGCGTCTACAAGCCCGGCAACGTCAAGCTGCGCCCGGAGATCCTGCTGAAGGCGCAGCAGGCGGTCTGCGAGAAGCTGGGCCTCGATCCTGGTGCCAAGCCGTTCGACCTGGTGTTCCACGGCGGCTCCGGTTCGACCGCGGAGGAGATCGGCGAGGCCGTGGACTTCGGTGTGATCAAGATGAACGTCGACACCGACACGCAGTACGCCTTCACCCGCCCGGTCGCGGGCCACATGTTCGCCAACTACGACGGCGTCTTGAAGATCGACGGCGAGGTCGGCAGCAAGAAGGTCTACGACCCCCGCGCCTGGGGCAAGGCCGGCGA
>JBDSXU010000228.1:0-3872 GCA_039926005.1 Marmoricola sp. | reverse complement strand
GCGGCCACCGGTCCGGTGGGCTCGGCCGTCGGTCAGATCGCGAGGGTCAAAGGGGCCCGTGCGGTCGGCATCGCCGGCGGCGAGCAGAAACGGCAAGCCCTCCTCGACGAGTTCGGTTTCGACGTCGCGCTGGACCACCGCTCCCCGACGTTCGCCGAGGACCTCGTGGCGGCGGTGCCCGACGGCATCGACGTCTACTTCGAGAACGTCGGCGGCCACGTGGCGCGCGAGGTGTTCAAGCGGATGAACCTCTACGGCAGGGTCCCGGTGTGCGGTCTCGTCGCGGACTACAACGCCACGTCGACCCCAGAGGGGCCGAACCGACTGCCGGGCTTCATGAGGCTGATTCTCTCCCAGAGCCTGACCATCCGCGGCTTCATCCAGGGCGAATTCACCAAGTCTCACGGCAGGGACTTCGTGCGGGACATGTCCGCCTGGGTCGCAGACGGGTCGGTCCGCTATCGCGAGGACGTCGTCGAGGGCCTGGAGGCCGCGCCCGGGGCGTTCCGCGGGCTGCTCACCGGCAAGAACTTCGGCAAGCTGCTGGTGCGCGTCTCGCCTGACCCGACGCTGTGAGCGACGCGCTCGAGCCGACCGACGCGGGACCGGTCACCGTCTCCATCGTGCGCCACGTCGCACCCGAGCACACCGCCCAGATGGTCGCGTGGCTGCGCTCGGGCTCCTCGCTGGCCGAGCGCTTTCCCGGTTTCCTCGGGGTGGGGTGGGTGCGCCCGGAGCTGGACTCGGAAGAGTGGCACATGCTCTACCGGTTCGCCGACCAGACTTCGCTCGACGAATGGGAGTCGTCCCCGCAGCGGGCATGGTGGCTCGGGTCGGCCCAGGGCCTCGTCGGGGAGTCGCGGCTGGAGCGTCGTACGGGCATCGAGGGATGGTTCGACGAGCCTGCGACCTACGACGTGAAGGACCTGCGCCCGGCGCCGGGCGCGCCGCCGAGGTGGAAGCAGGGCATCGTGATCTGGTTGACGTTCTTCCCACTCAGCCTGGTGCTGGGGCTCCTGCTGCTGTGGACCGGAGTGCACGTCAACATCGCCCTGCGCACCCTGATCACCACCATCGTCGCTACGCCGATCATGATCTACGGCCTGTTGCCCTGGATGACCAGTCGCTTCGAGTGGTTTCTCAAGCCGAAAGCCTGATCTTCGCGGAATCGGGTATTGGGTCCGAAGATCCAGCACTCGACCAAGGAGCCACGATGCCGAAGGCATGGAGCGCGAAGCGCGAGCGCCAGTACGAGCACATCAAGGAAGGTCTCGAGGACAAGGGCCGCAGCGAGGACACCGCCGAGGAGATCGCTGCCCGCACGGTCAACAAGGAACGCGCCCGCTCGGGGGAGTCGAAGGAGAAGAGCAAGACCTCCATCGACGACATCTCCTCAGCCCGTCGAGGTGGCCTCCGGTCCCACAAGGGCGCTGGCGGACGCACCAAGGCCCAGCTCTACGAAGAGGCAAAGAAGAAGAACATCGAGGGTCGCTCGTCGATGAGCAAGGCCGAACTCGAGAAGGCTGTCGGTCGCTAGTCAGGCCTGGGAGTCGACGCCCACGCGCCACCGGATCCCGGCCTCGAGGAACCCGTCGATCTCGCCGTCTAGCACCGACTGCGGGTTGCCCGACTCGTACTCGGTGCGGAGGTCCTTCACCATCTGGTAGGGGTTCAGCACGTAGTTGCGCATCTGGTCACCCCAGCTGGCCTGCACGTCGCCGCGGAGCTCGTCGAGGTGGGCCTTCTCCTCGGCCTTCTTCAACACGAGAAGCTTGGCCTTGAGGATCACCATCGCCGACGCCTTGTTCTGCAGCTGTGACTTCTCGTTCTGGCAGGACACGACCACTCCGGTGGGGATGTGGGTGAGGCGTACGGCGGAGTCGGTCGTGTTCACCGACTGGCCCCCCGGGCCACTCGAGCGGTAGACGTCGACGCGGACGTCCTCGTCGGGAAGCTCGATCTCGTCGGTCTGCTCGAGCACCGGGACCACTTCGACCGCGGCGAAACTGGTCTGGCGGCGCCCCTGGTTGTCGAACGGACTGATCCGCACGAGGCGATGGGTGCCGGCCTCGACGCTGAGCGTGCCGTAGGCGTAGGGGGCGTGGATCGCGAAGGTGGCCGACTTCAGACCGGCCTCCTCGGCGTAGGACGTGTCGTAAACCTCGACGGGGTACTTGTTGCGCTCGGCCCAGCGGGTGTACATCCGCATCAGCATCTCGGCGAAGTCCGCTGCGTCGACGCCGCCGGCGCCGGAGCGGATCGAGATGATGGCCTCGCGGGCGTCGTACTCACCGGAGAGGAGGGTGCGGACCTCGAGCTGCTCGACCTGCTTGATCAGTTTGGTGAGCTCCTTCTCGGTCTCGGCGGCCGCGTCGGCGTCGGCCTCCTCCGCGGCGAGCTCGACCATGACGCCGAGGTCCTCGAGCCGGCTCTCCAACGACACGAAGCGGTCGAGGGTCCCCTGGAGGAAGGAGAGCCTGCCGGTCACGCGCTGGGCGTTCTCCTGGTTGTCCCACAGGTCCGGGACCGCGACCTGCTCGCCGAGGTCGGCGATCTCCCTGCGCATGCCCTCGACGTCCAGGACGGACCCGATGGTCTTCATCGTCGCCTGGAGCTGCTTGATCTCTGTGTCGAAGTCGGTTGCTGCCACAAACGTGAAGGCTACGTCCAACGGGGGCTCCCGTGACAAGTCGGGCGCGACCCGGTGCCCGGCTGATCCTCCTGCGGTGTTCGTCGGGGCAGCGGTATCTGTCGCCGCCGGGCAGGTTCTTGTCTGTTGAGGCCGTTCACTTCTGGCCGCCGTGGGCGTGGGCGGCTCGGCGCACCCGACCAGAAAGGAGAAGACGATGAGCATGACAATGCTGGCTCCACCCCAGATCGGCACGCTCCTGGGCATCTGGGCACATCCTGACGACGAGGCCTATCTCTCGGCCGGTCTGATGACGCAGGTACGACGGTCCGGTGGCCGCGTCGTCGTCGTGACGGCGACCCGCGGCGAGCACGGCACCGATGACCCGCACCGCTGCCCTCCCGACCGCGTCGCGCGCGTCCGCGAGAGGGAGCTGCACGACAGCCTCGACGCCGTCGACGTCCGCGAGCACGTGTGCCTCGGTCACCCTGACGGCGAGCTCGGCGCGATGCCACGCACAGTCGGGGTCTCCCAGCTCGTCGAGATCCTGCGCCTGGTGCGCCCGGACACGATCGTCACATTCGGTCCAGAGGGCATGACCGGACACACCGACCACCAGACGGTGTCGTCCTGGGCCACCGAGGCCTGGCGGACGGCGGGCTGTCCCGGCGCCCTGTGGTACGCCACCTTCACGCCCGACTTCCACGAGCGTTGGGGGTCGGTCAACGAACAGGCCGGCCTGTGGTTCGAGGGCACCGTCCCGGCGGTGACGCCACACGCTGAGCTGGCTGCCCAGGTGCGGTGCACCGGCGACCTGCTGACGACGAAGCACCGGGCGCTGCGTGCACACTCCTCGCAGACACGGCCTCTGGAGCGGCTCGTCGGGTCGGACGTGTACCGCGAGTGGTGGGCAACCGAGAGCTTCGTCGCAGCTCGCCGCGACTGAGTGGCCCCAGTCGGTCCGGAAAGTGCCAGGCCAGTCTCGAAAAACCGAAGTCCGCCGTGAACCGAGAGCCGTCGGGGCGTTGAGCGACCAGCCCGCCTGACTCACGCTGCGCCGCTTGGCCGCCCGGGGAACGATCAGTTCATCGGTTGGCGGCACCTTCCCCGCGGGGACGCCCTCGTCTGTGCGCGAACTGATCGTCGTGCGGGTTTTCAGTCCGAGACGACCACCACGGAGGCCGCCGCGCCGGTCACGGGAACGTCGGTGCCGACGCCCGGGACGTGGAGCGGAAGGTCCATC
>JBDSXU010000227.1:0-3381 GCA_039926005.1 Marmoricola sp. | reverse complement strand
GACTCGACCATCTCGGCCACCGGAACAGCTTCCCTGGTGAGCCGCTGACCGAGACGCCAACCCAGACGCCCGGGCGGCAGCACGCCACGGCGCCACTCGGTGGCCAGTGCCTGGTCGGGGGTACGGCCGCGGAGCAGGTCGCTGAGCAGGCGGTCTCCCACCTCCCAGGACTCCAGGTTGTCCAGCTCCACGGGGAGCCCGTCGGCGATCTCGTCACCCTCGTCGAGCAGGGAGACGCCGAGACGGTCGCGGAGGAAGGCACGGACGGGGTGCCGGAAGAATCCGACGAGGGACCCGAGCTCGAGGTCGAGCACGTCTCGAGGCGGCAAGGGTGTGGCGGCCAGCGACGGCACCGCGACCCTGGTGCTCGCTGCGGCGCGCGCACCTGCGAGTGCCGCGCGGTCGAACGAGAACGGGACCGGCGGCTGCAGGTTGCGCGGGTCGAACGCCTGCAGCGGGTGTCGCACGAGCGCCTGCTCACGACCGTCCAGCACGGTGTCGTCGAGGGCGTCGAGCAGCTCGCCCAGGGGTACGGCCGGCGGGCGCAGCTGACCGGTCGTCTCGTTGGCGCCGCTGTAGGTCACCACGAGGTGGTCCCGGGCGGCCAGGATCGCATCGAGCATCAGCTGGCGGTCCTCGCTCCTGAGGTCGCGCTCTCCGGTCAACGGAGTGCGCGCCAGTACGTCGTCGCCGTCGATGGCCGGCGCGCGCGGGAACACGCCGTCGTCGAGCCCGAGCAGGCAGACCACCCGATGGGGGACGGACCGCATCGGCACCATGGTGCAGACGGTGAGCGTGCCCGTGCGGAAGTTGGCCCTGGTGGGCTGGCCGGAGAGCCGTTCGGACATCAGCGCGCGGACGTCTGGCAGGCGCAGCTCGAGCGGTTCGCCCCGGCGCGCCGCATCCTCGGACAACCCGACCAACTCACGGTGCACCTGGCCCGCCTGCCATTCGTCGCCACGGCTGACCGCGGTCAGTGACTCGACGCCGTCGCGCAGGACTCCAAGCCAGTGATCCACGGGATGGCTGCCGGTGAGCTGGTCGGTGACGTGCTGGAGACGGTCGAGCAGCTCGGCGAGTCGACCAGCCAGCTCGATGCTCGTCGAGCCGACGTCGTCGAGCGGAAGTGTCGTCCCGATCCAGCGCTCGGAGTCGTCGGACATCGCCACGCCTACGAGGATCCGGTCGAGGCCGAACCGCCAGGTGTTCTGGAGATAGCCCTCCAGGCCGTACGGTGCGCGGTGCTGCTCGTCGTAGGACCAGCGAACGCCCGCCTGCTCGACCCAGCTCGTGATGGTCTCGAGGTCGTTCTCGGCCAGCCCGAAGCGGAGGCGCACGGGCTCCGCTCCGATCAGGTCGAGGACCGAACTGGCCTGCGTGCGTCCTCCGGCGAGGTCGAGCAGCTTTCCGACGACGGCTAGCAACGGGTTGGTCTGGGCGAGGGCGCGGTCGGCGAGCCGAACCTGTAGCTGTTGGCCGGGGTGTCCGCCCGCCACTGCCTCACCCATCCCGAAGGCGGCCTCGATGAGCGGCGCGTAGGCCTCGATGTCGGGGCACATCACCAGGATGTCGCGTGGCTCGAGCGGCGGCTGCGCAGCCGCCGGTTCGTCGGCGAGCAGCCCGAGCAGGACCTCGCGGAGCACCTCCACCTGGCGCGCCGGGCCGTGGCAGGCGTGCACCTGGACGCTCCGGTCGCCGGGATCGAGCACGCGACGGGTGCGGTCCGGGGAGGTATTGGCCGCGATGTCGGCCTGCAGCCAGGTAAGCAGGCTGGTGGCCTTCGTCGAAGTCGCGACTGCGATGGGGGCTTCCTTCGTCGGGTCGACCACGCTGTTGAGGGTTCGCTGCAGCTCGCGCAGGTCACGACCCAGCGAGGAGAGCAGCGGGTGCGCGACGTGCAGGTGGGAGTCGTCGTCCTTGCGAGGCAACGCCCCGTGCACGCCCGCGAGTGTGGACCACAGCCGCTCGGAGGGATGCGGCAACCACAGGTGGACATCCCGGTGCTCACCGAGCGCGGCGAGCAGCTGGACCTCGGTGACGGCGATCCGGGTGTGCCCGAAGAGGGACAACCTCGTGGGCAGGTCGAGCGCTCCGCCCCCCGAACGCAGCTGCTCGACCACTCGCGCCTGCCGCTGGCCGGGCGTCGGCTCCCCCACCTCGGCCGCGACACGGCGCCACAGCTCGGCCTGCCAGCTCAGGTCGGGGGGCAGGGCACGTCCGGCTCCGTCGGTGTCCTGGTGTCGCTCCCAGTCGGCGAGAAGCGTGGGCCGTTGCGCGGCGTACGCCGAGAACAGCCGGGCCAACCGCCTTGCCACCGCGTAACGGCGCCCCTGCCGAAGCTCGGCCTCCTCGCCGGTCCTGCCGTGGCCCAGGTGGGTGCTCAGGGTCCGCGCCCAGCGCTCCCCCGCGCTGGCGTCGACGACTGTGAGCAGCGGCCAGACCAAGGCATCCGGCGCCCACGGGTCGTCCTCGCGGGTGCCGGCCCGCCCGATGACAAGTTCGGCGACGAGGCTGGCCGGTGACCGGAACTGCACCCCGGCACAGACCCCGTCGTCGCGGCAGTCGCCATGGCCCAGGCGGTGGGAGAGCCGCTGGCTCAGCCACCGCTCGACTCCCCGCGCGGGGACGAGCACCAGCTCCTGGGCGAACGGGTCGTCGAGCGGATCGCGCAGCAGCTCGGCCAGCCCGTCGGCGAGGTGGTCCGCCCGGGGGGCGCGATGGAGGAGGAGCGGCACCTGTCAGATCAGCTCTGGCGGGCCTGCCACAGGCCCATCAGATTGCCCTCGACGTCCTTGAAGTAGGCCGCCCAGCCCATCTCGCCCACGTCCTGGCGACCGAGCACGGCCATCCCGCCGAGCTCCTCGATCTTCTTCAGCGCCTCGTCGATGTCCTCGACGTCGATGGTGATCACCGGACTGTCGGTCGGGCTCTCGCGCTTTAGCATCCCGCCGCCGATGTAGCCGACGTCGGTCGGGAAGCCACCCTCACCCGTCGGTCCGGTCTGCACGATCGAGTAGTGCAGCTCGGGAATCGCGTTGATCGTCCACCCGAAAGCCTCGGAGTAGAACTTGCTGGCCCGCTCCGCATCGTCGAAGGGAATCTCGAAGTGCACGACTTTTCCACTCATGCGGCCGACCCTAGCCGCCGCTGCTGACATCATGAGCCCTGGTTGCCTGGAACCGGATGGTCCGGCCCGGCAACGCGGACAGTCCGGAGCACTCGGCACCTCCGGGGCGCCGTTTCAGGGTCCGTTCTTTCCGGACTATCCGGTTCTGCGGTCCGCGCCCCCGGGGGACCGCAGCGGCCTCGGCGTACGACAGGAGAAGTGAGCCCGGGCGGGCTCGGTGCCCAGACAGACGCAGTTTCGTTCGGGGACTACCT
>JBDSXU010000226.1:0-6402 GCA_039926005.1 Marmoricola sp. | reverse complement strand
CCGCAGTCGCCGTGCTGGCCCGACTGCCCTTCCTCGCCGCCGACCCGAGCAAGGACGAGGCCGGCTTCCTCATGGTCGGCCAGCAGTGGCATGCCGCAGGCAAGTCCCTCTACGGAAACTACTGGGTGGATCGCCCTCCGTTGCTGATCACCATCTTCCGGGCCGCCGACCAGCTGGGCGGTCTCCTCCCCCTGCGGCTGATCGGCTGTGTGGCGACCGTGCTCATCGTGCTGGGCGCCGCGCGCGTCGCACGTCGCCTCGGTGGCCCGGGAGCAGCAGCCTGGGCGGCGCTCACGGCCGCCGCCCTGTGCGTCAGCCCGTTGCTGGGTGGTCAGTCGGTCAACGGTGAGCTGCTGGCCGCACCGTTCGTGGTGGGCGGCATCGCCGCCGTCCTGATCACAGTGGACCACCCGACCGAAGGTCGCTCTGCGCTTGCCGCCGGGCTGGCAGGAGCAGCGACGATGGCTGCGGTGCTCGTGAAGCAGAACATGGCGGACGTCGCCGTGTTCGCGGGTGTCGTCCTCCTCCTTGCGTGGTGGCGAGGCGAGATCACCAGCCCGCGCCTCATCCGCTCCGTCCTCGGGTACGTCTCAGGTGCCGTGCTCTGCCTCGGTGTGGTGACCGCCTGGACGATGGCCCACGGCACGTCCTTGGTCGGTGTCTTCGACGCGATGTACCCCTTCCGCATCGACGCCGTACACGTGATGGCGGCGTCGAACCGACAGGTGGCCGACGCTCGGCTCTGGGTACTGCTCACGTCCTGGGCGATCAGCGGCGGGGCCGTCATCATGGGCGTCCTCACCTGGGCCCTCCTCTCGTCCCGTCTCCGGGGCGCCGCAGTGTGGGGACTGATCGCCACCGTGCTGTTCGACGCGGTCTCGATCGCCCTCGGAGGCAGCTACTGGAGCCACTACCTGATCCAACTGGTGGTCCCCACCGCAGTGATCTCCGGTTTGCTGGTGGCCCGCCGAGCGCCGGCTGCACGGACCGTGCTGACTTCCGCCGCCCTTGCCGCAGCCATCGCTTTGGGTGTGGCGCTCACCGGCACGCACACCTCCATCGGCTCGTCCGTGGGCCAGGCGGTCGGACGTGTCGCGGGCCCGAGGGACACCATCGTCACCGCCTGGGGCCATGCAGACCTGACCCGCGCTTCGGGACTCGGGTCCCCCTACCCCTATCTGTGGAGTCTCCCGGCACGCACCCTCGATCCGAGGTTCGCCGCCCTCGACGAACTCCTGTCAGGTCCGAGTGCGCCCACCTGGTTCGTGACGTGGAGCAGCGTCCACTCGTGGGTCGGGCATCCCGACCGTGTCGTCATCGCCCGACTGCTCGCCGCGCGCTACCACCCCGTGGCGCACCTCGACGGCCGCACGGTCTATCTCCGCCGCGGGGTGCAGCGCGCCACTCCCCAGCTCTCGCGAGCCACAGCTCGGCACCCCAACTCCCCCGACGGCTTGTCGAGCGCCACCTCACCGAAGGAAACGCCATGAAGAGCATCGTGATCGTGCCGACCTACAACGAGGCCGGGTGCATCGTGGCGTTGCTCGACGCCGTGCTCACCGAGGCTCCCGACGTGGACATTCTCGTAGTGGACGACAACAGTCCCGATCGCACCGCAGGTCTCGTCACCGCGCACCCCGAGTACCGCCACCGGCTCCACTTGTTGAGCCGCCTCGAGAAGAACGGCCTGGGCGCGGCCTACCGGGCCGGTTTCAGCTGGGCGCTCGCCGCGTCGTACGACGCAATCGTGCAGATGGACGCCGACCTCTCCCACCCTCCGGAGCGGCTTCCGGCGCTCCTTGCCGCTCTCGGCCGCTCCGACATGGCGATCGGGTCGCGTTACGTGCGTGGCGGCGGCGTACGCGACTGGCCGCTGAGCCGGCGGGCCATCTCGCGCGGTGGAAACCTCTACGTCCGGGTCGTCCTCGGCATCCCGGTCCACGACGCAACGGCCGGTTTCAAGGCGTTCCGGCGCGAAGCCCTGGAGTGCATCGGGGCCGTGCACTCGGAGTCGAACGGCTACTGCTTCCAGATCGAGAACACCTGGCGAGCCAGTCGCCTCGGCCTGCGCATCGTCGAGGTACCGATCACCTTCAGGGACCGCACCCTCGGGGAGTCGAAGATGACGGGCGACATCGTCCGCGAGGCCATGCTCCGCGTCCTGACCTGGCGCTGGCGCGAGCTCGCACACCTCCCGCGTGCCACGGCGCGTTCGGTGTCGACGCAACGCGATGGACACGGGGATCGCCATGATGTCGCGGTATGACCGGCTGGTGGCGAGACTGACCTCGCCCGAGGTGCTCACCTTCCTCACCGTGGGCGGACTGGGGTACGTCGTCGATGTCGCCTCGTTCAACATCCTGCGATCCCAACCGGTCCTGAGCACCGCCGACCCGGCGTACGCGCGGACACTGGCGGTGGCACTCGCGATGGTAGTGACCTACCTCGGCAACCGCCTGTTCACCTGGCGAGGTCAGAGCACCGGTGATCGACGTCGCGAGATCGGTCTCTTCGTGGTCTTCAACATCATCGGACTGGGGCTCTCCGTGGCCACCCTGATGATCTCCCACGACCTCCTCGGGATGACCAGCCGTCTGGCCGACAACATCTCCGCGAACGTGATCGGTCTCGCGCTCGGGACGTTGTTCCGCTACTGGTCCTACAAGACGTTCGTGTTCGCGGTCCCGGTCCGTCGCAGCGCCGCGCGCCGCTACCGGCGCACGCGAGCGACGACCAGGTCGGGGCCTTGTGGTGATCAGGTGCCAGTCGGGTCCTCCTCCTGGGGTCGACCCGTGATCGCGATCCTGACGCCCCTGCTCTACGCGCTGGGGCCGCTGGGCGTCATCTTGGTGATGGCCGTTGTCTTTGCCGAGACCGGGCTCCTGCTCGGGTTCTTCCTGCCCGGCGACTCCTTGCTCTTCCTGGCCGGTGCACTCGTCGCCTCGCAGGTGATCGCAATCCCGTTCTGGGTTCTCGCCGCGGGTGTGTTCGTCGCGGCGGTCGCGGGTGACCAGATGGGCTACCTCATCGGGCGTCGCTACGGACCCAGGGTGTTCTCCCGACCCGACTCACGCTTCTTCCGCCAGGAGAATGCCGAGAGAGCGCGGGCCTTCTTCGACCGCAACGGCGCGGTGGCCGTCGTCCTCGGCCGCTTCGTGCCCGTCGTTCGGACCTTCGTCCCTGTGGTGGCGGGGGTGGGCAGGATGCCACGTCGAGGGTTCACGCTCTTCAACCTGGTCGGTGCGCTGGTGTGGGCGATCGGGATCGTCACGGTCGGCTTCTTCTTTGGAGGAATCCCCTTTGTCGCGGCACACATCGAGCTCATCACGATTGCCATCGCCGGGGTCTCGATCGTCCCGGCCGGCCTCGAGGTATGGCGCCGCCGCAAGGCCTCGAAGGGGCCTGGCGGACGCAGCTGTCGACCACCATGGCCTGAGCAGGTTTGAGCCGGTCTTGGCGGCCGACGCGTTTCCTGTCGGCCATCGTCTGGATGTCAGTGGTCTGCAGCCAGCGGAAGGGACACTTGTGCGACCAGGCCGCCAGCCGGGCCAGCCGAGAGGGAAACGCTCCCCCCTGCTCGGTGGACCAGCTCGCGCACGATGGCGAGCCCAAGACCGCTCCCCCCTGCGTCGCGATCACGCGCTTCGTCGAGCCGGGTGAAGCGGTCGAAGACTCGCGCACGATCGGCTTCGGGTATCCCGGCGCCGTCATCGGAGACGAGCACGTCGATCTCCTGCCGGTGCACGTGTGCCTCGATGTGCACTGCGGTGGCCGCATGTCGCACAGCGTTGTCCACGAGGTTGTCGAAGACTCGCCTTAGCTCCTCCGGGTGACCAAGGGCAACGGCATCGGGAAACGCTGTTGCCGTCACCGGCACGCGCGCGGCGCAATGTCGACGGAGCACGTCGAGGAGCAGCGGCCGAAGGGCGACCGGCTTCGGCAACCTCTCGGGAAGCGATTCGCCGTCAACCTGAGCCAGCACCAGGAGATCCTCCACGAGTGCGGTCATCCGCTCGACGTCTGCCTGCAGATCCCGCGTGACCGGCGTTCCCTCACCGAGCCGCTCGGCGACCTCGAGCTGGGTGTGCATCGAGCTGAGCGGACTGCGCAGCTCGTGGGCGGCATCGGCCACGAACGCCCGCTGGCGGGCCCGTAACGCCGACAGGCGATCGAGCATGGAGTTCAGAGTCACTGCCAGGGCATGGATCTCGTCTCGCGACGGGGAGACAGGGAGCCGCCTGTCCTGCCCGCTCCCGGAGATCCGCTCGGCCGTGGCACGCAGCACCTCGACCGGTCGCAGAGCGGCCCCGACCACGCGCCATGCGATGAGGGCAAGGACGAGGAGCAGCAGCGGATACGTCGCCAGGAGTGTGAACTTCAAGGTCCGCTGGCTGTCTGAGATGTCGTCGAACCGCTGCGCGACGACGACCGTACGGCGGGCATCGCTCGGCCCCGCGGCGGCAGCCGAGACGCGCAACGGCGCGTCGAGTCCGACCCGCGATCCGGAAACCTCGGGATGCGCCCCACCGAGTGCCGCGTCGACCTCTCGTGGGAGCAGAATCGCCGTCAGCCGGTCGCCGTTGACCGAGGCGCTGACCACTCGATTACGCGAGTCCACGACCTGCACGATCTGGTTGCCGGTGACCGGAACCGGATCCGGAAGGCGATCCCGGTCCACCAGGTCTGCCACCTCCATGGCGGTCGCGTCCCCGGCGTTGTCGAGTGTCCGGAAGCTGACCAGAGTCAGTACGCCGTACAAGGCGAAGCTGCCGATGGCCAGTGCGGCCGCGACACCGAACACACCAATGAGCAGGAGGCGCGCACGCAGGCTGAGCCGCTCCCACGTGCGGTTGAGCGCCCGCGTCATGGCTCCAGGCGGTAACCCATGCCCCGCACCGTCTCCACCAGAGGACGGTCGAGCTTGCGCCGCAGGTATCCGACGTAGACCTCGACAGCATTCGGGTTGACCCCGGCTGCGGCGTCCCAGACGTGGTCGAGGAGCTCGACCTTGGTGACGACCCGTCCCGGCCGACGCAGCAGGTACTCCAGCAGCCCGAACTCCCGTGGGGTGAGCGCGACCGGCACGTCGTCAACGGTCACCCGCCGGGTGCCGGGGTCGAGCCTGATGTCACCTGCGGAGAGAACGACCGGCCGCGCCTGCGGGGAGCGCCGCAGCAGCGCGCGCAGCCTCGCCAGCAGGACGACGTAGGAGAACGGCTTGGTCAGGTAGTCGTCCGCGCCATGGTCCAGGCCATCGGCCTGGTCGTGTTCGCCCGCCCTGGCCGAGAGCATCAGCACAGGCACCCAGTTCTCCTCGGACCGCAGGGCCCGGACCACGTCGTACCCGGAGAGTCGGGGAAGCATCACATCGAGCACGACAGCGTCGAAGTCGCCGTGCCGCGCGAGGTCCAGGCCGGTCACCCCGTCAGCCGCCGACTCGACGATGAATCCGTCACCGGTGAGTCCGCGACGAAGCGCACGCACGAGGCGCTGCTCGTCCTCGACCAGGAGTAGCCGCATGGGTCCCAGAGTCGCACGATCTCCTGAGCCGGCCCACAGGCTCTCAGCGATCTCACAGCGATCCTGGTGCAGTCTGGGCCCATGAGCTCCCTCACTCGCAGGCCCTCCCTCCGCTGGCTCGTCCCCGCTCTCGTTGCCGTGATCCTGGCAGCGGGAGGTTCCACGGTCGGGCTGATCACCGCGAACGCCGGTGGTGGTCTGCCCGAACGCACTCCCGCCCAGCTCCTGGTCGACGTCGAGAAAGCCAGGCTCGACGGTCTGTCCGGGACCATCGTGCAGAACGCGGATCTCGGTCTTCCCAGCCTCCCCGGCCTCGACGCCGGCAGTTCTGAGATGACGTCACTCGTCTCGGGTTCGCACACGCTGCGGCTCTGGTACGCCGGCCCGAACAAGATCCGGCTCGCTCTCCTCGGTTCGTTGGGCGAGTCCGACCTGGTCCGCGACGGAACCGACCTGTGGTCGTGGTCGAGCACCGACAGGAGCGCCACCCATCGTGATGTCGCGCTGACCAGCGAGAACGCACCGGAGAAGCTGGCGTCGACCGCCCCGGTCACACCACAACAGTCCGCGGACACTGCACTGGCCGCGATCTCCCCCACTACCGAGGTGAGCGCCGACGGTACGGCGGTCGTGGCCGGCCGGAAGGCCTACGAGCTCGTCCTGCAGCCCAAGGACACAGGAACTCTCGTGGAGTCGGTGCACATCGCGATCGACGGCAGGACCCACGTGCCCACGCGTGTACAGGTGTTCGCCAGGAAGGTCAGTGACCCCGCGTTCGAAGTGGGGTTCACGTCCTTCGACCCCTCCACCCCGGCGGCGTCGGCGTTCCGCTTCAACCCACCGCCCGGGACGAAGGTCACCGAGTCGGGATCCGGCTCGGCG
>JBDSXU010000225.1:0-3765 GCA_039926005.1 Marmoricola sp. | reverse complement strand
GATCGGCTGGGTGCTCGTGCTGTTCGGCGTGTTCGCCCTGACCCGGGCCGAGAACGCCTTCGCCTCCAGCCGCTGGCTGGCCGGGGTCGCCGTCGCGGTGAGTGTGCCGATGTGGTTCCCGCAGATCCAGCACCGGCTCGACCCGTCAGGCGAGTGGTTCGTCTCGCTGCCCCAGATCGCGTTCTGCCTGTTCCTGGCGCGCGAGGTCGCGATGGCCGCACCGCTGCAGGAACCGCAGGACGGCTATGTTGCCAAGCGGTTCGGGCTGCTGGTCTGGGGGTTCGCCGTGGTCGCCGTACTCCCCGTGATCGCGCTCGGCGGCGACGTGCCGCAGTTGACCAACACCACGCTGCTGTTCTCGACCCTGGTCAACGTGGCGTTCGTCTACTTCCTGTTCCGGGTGCACCGCAGGGAATGGCTCGGCGGCCCGGGACCGTTGCTGATCCGGCCGCGCAAGCAGCCGCAGAGACGCGCAGAAGGCCGTCCGCCTCCAGCTGAGGGGGACGGCCTTCTCGACGAAAAGGATCAGTTCAGGCAGTGACCACGTTGAGGCTGACCTGCGCCTCGACGTCGTCGTGCACCTTGACCCTGACAGTGTGCGCGCCGAGCGACTTGATCGGGTTGCCGACCATGATCGTGCGCTTGTCGACCTCGCCACCGGCCTCGGTGATCGCGGTCGCGATCTCCGCTGCGGTGACCGCACCGAACAGGCGCCCGCCCTCGCCGGCGCGGACCTTGACGGCGTACGTCGAGCCCTCGAGCGTGGCCTTGACCTGAGCAGCGTGGTCGGCGTCGCGCACCGAACGCGCGTCGCGGGCCTTCTTGATCGAGTCGATCGTCTTCTCGCCGCCGCGGGTCCAGCGCATGCCGAAGCCGCGCGGGATGAGGTAGTTGCGGCCGTAGCCGTCCTTGACCTCGACGACGTCGCCGGCGGAACCGAGACCCGTGACTTCCTGAGTGAGGATGAGCTTCATTTCGCGAGCTCCTCTCAGCGAGCCGTGGACGTGTAGGGAAGCAGTGCGACCTCACGAGCGTTCTTCACGGCCGTGGCCACGTCGCGCTGGTGCTGTACACAGTTTCCGGTGACCCGACGAGCGCGGATCTTGCCGCGGTCGGAGATGAACTTGCGCAGGAGGTTGGTGTCCTTGTAGTCAACGCCGGACGCCTTCTCCTTGCAGAACTGGCAAACCTTCTTCTTGGGCTTGCGAATCACTGCCTTGGCCATTGTGGTGCTCCTTCTTGAGCCCGGCTCGCGCCGGAATGGTTGGGGGATGGTCTTTCTCTGATCCGAGGACTGCGTTCGGCTCGCGACCCCTTGTAGCTGGGCCGACAGGGCACAAACGCCTCCCCCGCTGCGCTCCTCCGGACGTTTCAGCCCGGTCGGCAGCGCTTGGTGTTCCTTCTAGAAAGGCGGCTCATCTGAACCACCGGTCGCCCACGGGTCGTTCTGCGGCTGGCCGCCGGGAGCGGCGCTCTGGCCACCCTGCTGCCCACCCCAGGAACCCTGGTTGCCGCCACCCTGACGGGCAGGCTGGCCGGCCGGCTGGGCTGCCTGAGCGCCCTGTGCGGGGCTGGTGGCCCACGGGTCGTCGCCGCCACCGCCGGCGTTGCCACCGGAGTTGCCGCCGCCGCTGTAGCCGCCTCCGCCACTACGCTGGACGCGTGCGACCTTGGCAGTGGCGTACTTCAGGCTGGGCCCGACCTCTTCGACCTCGAGCTCGACCACCGTGCGCTTCTCGCCCTCACGGGTCTCATAGGAGCGCTGCTTGAGCCGCCCCTGCGCGACGACGCGCATCCCCTTCTGAAGCGACTCCGCGACGTTCTCGGCCGCCTGGCGCCAGATCGAGCAGTTCAGGAACAGCGTGTCGCCGTCCTTCCACTCGTTGGTCTGCTTGTCGAAGTTGCGCGGAGTCGAGGCGATCGTGAAGTTCGCGACCGCAGCGCCCGACGGGGTGAACCGGAGCTCCGGGTCTCCCGTCAGGTTTCCGACGACGGTGATTACTGTCTCGCCTGCCATGTGGGTCTCCCTGGGTGGAAAGAGGTGCGGGTGGTTCGCTCAGTGAGCGTCGGGACGGAGGACCTTGGTGCGAAGCACTGACTCGTTCAGGGTGAGCTGACGGTCGAGCTCCTTGACAGTCGCTGGCTCGGCCTGCAGCGTCACGACGGCATAGATTCCTTCGGCGTTCTTGTCGATCTCGTAGGCGAGACGACGGCGACCCCAGATGTCGATCGTGTCAACACTTCCTCCGTCGTTGCGAACGACGTTGAGGTATGTGTCGAGCGACGGCTGGACGGTTCGCTCCTCGAGGTTGGGATCGAGGATGACCATGAGTTCATAGGCGCGCATAGCGTTCTCCACCTCCTTCGGACTCGGCGGCCACGGCATTTCCGTGGCAGGAGGGCTTTGCGGTGTCGCTCTCCCATCGGGGGTGAGCGACGCGCAAGGTTAACAAGCGGGGCGCTCCGGAACGAAATCGCTGTCCACAGGCGTTCGCACCCTCGGCCGGAGCGGGATCACGGCCGCCCGCCCGGCGGCCGTTGCGACGCCCAGGATGAGGCTCAGCGAGAACGTGTCGGCCAGTCCGGAGACACCGTCCACCCAGGCGCCGAAGCAGAGCCCGGTGAGTACGCCGGCGAGCCCGGCCGCCAGCACGTGCACCGACTGTTGCTCCACCCGCCGGCACGCGAGATGGACGAGCAGCACCCCGATCGGCGCGGTGGGCAGCGCGAAGAGCGTGACGTAGATCGTGGCGACGAGCAGGGCAGCCAGGTCCCGCTGCAGGTCGTGGAGCGTGATGTCGGTCAGGACCAGCAGCAGGGTCGTCACACCGATGCTGACCAGCACCGCCAGCACATAGCCACCGGCGTCGGGGGTGGGGCGGCGTCTCGTGCCGGTCAGAACGCTCATTGCGCTCGCCGCTCCGGAACCACCACGTCGAGCACCGAGCCGACCTGGCTGATCAGCCCTGCCGCACCGGGGAGCCACGAGAGCTTGATCGCGCTGGCGAGCATCGCCACCGAGCGTTCGACCAGCCGGATGGTGCGGTGCTGGCCGGGGCTGGTGTCGATGACCCAGTGGAGTGTGACGCTCAGGTGAGCCAGCCAGAGCAGGTCCGGCAGCACCTGGGCCAGTTTCGCGGGCACGGCCGGGGTGGCACCTGCCACGACGTCACGGTAGATCTGCATCGAGAGCCCGCGAGCCCCGGCACGCTCCTCCCTGAAGGGGCTCACCATGGCCCTCGGGACGATCGCCGTGCCCACGAAGCCGCGCCGAACCCGTGGTAGGGCGCCCTGACCTCGATTCTCGCGAGTTCCACCCCCATCAGCCGCTCGCTGAGCGTGCCCCTCCCGCGAGGACGTCTGCACTCTTGTCGCGGTGGGCCGCCTGGATGCGGCGCTAGAACTCCTGGACGAGCTGGTCCTTGCTGGCGAACCAGTAGTACGCGTTGCTGGGTGCGACGCCCGCCTCGGTGGCGCGACCTAGTCTGGCGCCATGAGTTCCAGCACCCGGATCGCCATCGGAGCACACGTAGAGCAGACCGACCCCGTCGCCGAGGCGCGAGCACGCGAGACCTCGCTGGTGCAGTTCTTCCTCGGGGACCCGCAGGGCTACAAAGGCCCCGAGATCCAGTACGCCGGGGGCGCGACTGCGCTGCGAGAGGACGCGGAGGCCGCGGGCATCGACCTCTACGTGCACGCGCCCTACATCGTCAACGTCGCGACGACCAACAACCGCATCCGGATCCCGAGCCGCAAGCTGCTCCA
>JBDSXU010000224.1:0-4759 GCA_039926005.1 Marmoricola sp. | reverse complement strand
GTCGTCATCGACTCCGACTCCAGCGACGACACCTTCGCGGTGGCCACCGAGGCAGGTGCGGTCGTCCATCGCTCGCGCGAGATCCGCCCTGACCTCGCGGAGGGTGACCACCTCGCCGAGGTCCTGGTCGGTCGCAGCGGCGTACTGCTTGGCCTTGGTGGTCGCCTCGGCCACTGCGCGGTCGCGTGCCCGAGCAAGCAGCCCGTCGACGTCACCGATCTTGAGGCTCAGGCCGGAGATGCGCGAGGAGTTCCCTCCGGCCGCGATGGCCGCGCTCACCGCCTTGCCGCTGCCCCGCAGCGAGCGGACCACGACCTTGATCGTCTGGCGGACACGGTAGCCGGTGATGACCGGTGGTTGGTTCTCGTAGTACCTGTACTGCGGGTCGATCGCCAGCCCGGTCGTCTCGGTGTCCTTCTTGGCCACACCGTGATCCTTCAGAGCGGCGATCACGTCGGCCATGGTTCGGCTGGACCGGTCCATCGCTGTCGACACGTCCGCGGCCGTATTGCCGACCGAGAGCTTGAAGGACATCTGGTCGGGTACGCCGGTCGCGTCACCGGACCCGGTCATCGTGATCGTGCGCTCCGCCGTTGCGGCGCTGTTCGCCGCCTGGGCGGTAGCGCCGTCCCGGGTGGCGGTGCCGAGCGCGTAGGCAGCCACGACGCCGACCACGAGCGCAATCGTGACCACCAGACTGCGGATGCTCACGGAGATGGTGGAGCTCATGGGAGGACCCTTTCGTCGACGACGTCAGGGTTGGGACGCGGTGCTGCCCGATCCGGTTCCCGATCCGGTTCATGCCCGCGTCTAGGTTTGCGTGGTGAACTCCGATCCGCTGGGCACGCGCACCCATCGCTGGCAGGACTGGGACCTCGACACGCTCCTGCACCTCAAGCAGCAGTCCGGTCTGACCACCACCCTGGTCGTGCCGGCACGCGACGAGGCGGCGACCGTGGGCGAGGTCGTGGGCCGCGTCCGTGCGGCGCTGATGGGCACCACGGCCCTGCTCGACGAGATCGTCGTCATCGACTCCGACTCCAGCGACGACACCTTCGCGGTGGCCACCGAGGCAGGTGCGGTCGTCCATCGCTCGCGCGAGATCCGCCCTGACCTCGGCACCCACCCTGGCAAGGGCGAGGCGATGTGGAAGTCGCTGTTCGTCACCCGCGGCGACCTGATCGTGTTCATGGACGCCGACCTCGTCGACTGGGACACGCACTTCGTCCCCGGTCTGCTCGGTCCGCTTCTCGCCGGGGCCGACGACGGTGTAGCGCTCGTGAAGGGCTTCCATGAGCGCACGAAGGGTCACGACGCAGGTGGGAGCGCGTCCCTCGAGGGTGGGCGGGTCACCGAACTCGTGGCGCGTCCGCTGATCGCCCTGGAGTGGCCCGAGCTGAGCTGGCTGGTGCAGCCGCTCGCCGGGGAGTGGTCCGTGCGGCGAGACCTGTTCGAGCGGCTGTCGGTGCCCACCGGGTACGCCGTCGAGCTGGCCGCCCTCATCGACACGGTTCGCCTGCTCGGCCCCGGGGCCATCGCACAGGTGGATCTCGGCCGTCGCGCGCACCGCCACCAGGCACTGAGCGATCTCGGCTCGATGGCCGCGCAGATCCTGGCCGCGTCCAGCCGCCGCTCCACCGGCTCCGCCCCCGACCACGTCGCCCTGGACCAGCCCCGCAAGGTGGGGGAGCACATCGAGACCCTCCGCCGCGAGATCCCCCTCCTCGAGCGCCCCCCGGCCGTCGCACTGCGTACTCCGGCATGACAGAACTGTCCGGTCGGCGAAGTGGAGGGGGTGGCAGGATTCGAGGCATGACGCTCCGTCTGGGTCGGCAGTCCTTTGCCGACGACCGACGGCTGATGATGGCGATCGTCAACCGCACGCCCGACTCGTTCTACGACCAGGGTGCGACCTGGTCCGAGGACAAGGCGCTGGACCGGGTCGCCAGGGTGATCGACGAGGGCGCCGAGATCATCGACATCGGAGGCATCAAGGCCGCGCCTGGCGAGGAGATCGACGTCGAGGAGGAGATGCGGCGCACGGTCCCCTTCGTCGAACGGGTTCGCGCAGCCCACCCCGACGTGGTGATCAGCGTGGACACCTGGCGAGCACCGGTCGGCCGCGCCGTCTGCGAGGCGGGGGCCGACGTACTCAACGACGCGTGGGGTGGCGCCGACCCCGGCCTGGTCGACGTCGCTGCGGAGTACGGCGCAGCCATCATCTGCACCCACAGTGGCGGTGTGGTCCCGCGCACCCGGCCGCACCGCATCGAGTACGCCGACGTGGTGGCCAGCGCAATCGCCGACACCACGGCGTACGCCGAGCGAGCGCTGGCCGCAGGCGTCGCGCGCGAGAGCATCGTGATCGATCCGGCCCACGACTTCGGCAAGACCACCCAGGATTCCCTCGACCTGACCCGGCGCCTCGACGAGCTGGTCGCCACTGGCTGGCCGGTACTCGTCTCGCTGTCCAACAAGGACTTCGTCGGCGAGTCTCTGGATCTCCCCGTCGGTGAGCGCCTCACCGGCACCCTCGCGGCGTCGGCGATCGCGGCCCTGCACGGAGCCCGGATCTTCCGGGTGCACGAGGTGACCGAGACCAGGCAGGTCGTCGACATGGTCGACGTGATCTGGGGGCGCCGCCCACCGGCCCGCACGATCCGGGGCCGGGCGTGACCGGGGGTCCGGTGTGATCCACACCGTCCTCGTGCTGCCCAGCCCGCCCGCGCTGCTCGCGCCGCGGTCCGCGGTCGACCCTGTGGCCGACCTGCGGGAGGCATGCACCACTGCCGTCTCGACCCTTCCCGCCGGCCACCCGATCGTCGTGTTGGCGACGCCCCCCAGCGAGGCCAACGCAGCCCGTGGCGTCACCGAGCCGATGGGACACCGGGTTGCCGCGCAGCTCCTGGGCGACACCTCCTTCGAGCCGCAGCTCGCCCTGCCCTACGCGGCCGCGGCACTGCTCGAGCGCTCCGATCCGACCACGCTCATGGTGATGGCCGACGGCACCGCCCGTCGGGGCGAGAAGGCTCCCGGTCACCTGCACCCGGACGCGCTGACCTTCGACGAGCGCATCGAGCTGGCCCTGCGCGCGGGTGACGCCGAGACGCTCGCAGTGCTGGATCCCGAGGTCGGCGAGGAGCTCTGGTGCGAGGGCGTACCCGCCTTCCGGGTCCTCGGCGAGGTGGCCCGCGATCGCGCCCTCGTGGCCCACGTGAGCTACGCGGAGGCGCCCTACGGCGTGGCCTGGTGGGTCGCGCGCTGGGACCTGGGCAACTAGAGCCCGAGGAGATGGGGGGCCCGGGGCCCCCGGGCAGGTCAGGACCGGTGCACTCGAAGGTTGCCGCTCACGGTGTGCGCGGTGATCTCGATGCGCTGCTGGTCCTCGCCCGGGGCCTCGGACTCGCCGAGCTCCTGGATGAGCCGCCCGCTGATCGTGGAGACGTCCAGCCAGGCAGCAGTGCCCTCGTCGATGCCGATGTCGACACTGCCGCTGGCGCCCCTGGTGACGAGCTTGCCGGAGCTGGCCCGTCGTACGGTCAGGCTGCCGGAACCGCTCTTGGTCAGCAACGTGCCGCCGAGCCGGTCGACCTCGACGTCGCCGGAGCCCGACTTGGTGACCATCTCGCCGGCCACCTCGCCGATGGTGATGTCGCCGGAGCCGACGGTGAGGACGGCGCGTCGACCGCTGTGCTAGACGCTGACGTTGCCCGAATCCGAGGTGACGACGAGAGACTGGTCGACGTGGTCGGCCGTGACCGCTCCGGACCCCGTCTTCAGCTTGGCGGTGCCCGTGACCCTGTCGATGTCGATCTGGCCTGACCCAGTGGTCACCAGGCCTCGGCGAAGGTGCCGGTCGCGCGCACGTCGGACGACTCGGTCCTCACGTTGATGTAGGTGCCTTCAGGACAGGTGACGGCGATATCGACCGACGGACCCTGCCGGAAGAGGCCTCTACGATGCCGCGGGAGGTATACGACGACGGTCTTGCCGTTCTGCTCCACCCTGGCCTCGGCGACAGCCTCCTCGCCGGAGGAGTCGAGCGCAGTCAGCTCCACCGTGGTCCGGTCGGTTTCCTGGGCCGCAACGGTGACGCGGCCGGCCCCCGTCTGGATCACGAGCCAGGTCTCGCCCGGTGTCTGGAAGGTGTGCATGGGGGTGCTCCCTGTCTTTGTGGGTGGAGTCCTCTCGAGTGGCCGGGTCATCGGACCCAACCCCGAACCTGCTTGCGACGGGTTCCGTCGCCAGTGAGCGTGATGCGGCTGCTGCCGAGGTCGAGCTCGACCCGGTTGCCGTCGAGCGCGTCGCGGACTGCGTCGACGAGCCAGGCGTTGAGCGAGTGGCCGCTGCGGTTCGCGGCCTCCTCGGCGCGCGTCTTGACCGACTCGGGAAGCCGCAGCGTGATCCGCGAGAGGTTGTCGTCCTCGGGCTCCGGGGGAGCGGGCAACGGCGCGGCCGGAGGGGGTGGCGCGGCCACGGGTTCGAGGTGGGTGACCACGAACTCCGGCTCGCGACCGTTCATCCGTACGTCGACGGCGTCACGGTCCAGCGCTCCGGTGATCTCGGCCGTGGCCTGCGACAGGGCCTCCAGCAGCATCATCCGGGTGGCCGGGTCGAGGGCGAGCGCCAACCGTTCGGCCGCGGCCTGGGCTTCCGCGCCGCCGGCGGCGGCGGCGTCGGACAGGTCTCGGCGGAGCCGGTCGACAAAGGGTGTGAGTTCCATGACGCCACTATGACATCGTTGTGACGTCAAGACAAG
>JBDSXU010000223.1:0-4898 GCA_039926005.1 Marmoricola sp. | reverse complement strand
CTGGTGGCCTGGTTCCAGGACTTCGTCGAGCAGATCAGCCTGCACCGCGGTGGTGCCGCCAGGCTCACGGCAGCGATGGGCAACCCTGACTCCCCGATCTCACACAAGTGCCAGGTGCTGGCCGAGGCCAACGGCAAGGTCCTCGACCGGCTGATCGAGCAGGGGGTGCTCTCCCAGACTCTCGACCAGATCCAGGTGGGTCGTCTCGTCGGCGGCGTGGCCGCTGTGGCCGATCAGGCCGAGCTCGACGCGACCGCCGTACGCCCAATGCTCGAGGTCATCGCGGACGGACTGCTCGTCCGCGGGTGAGCGCCGGTCCGGGTAGTTACCGAGCCATGTGTGCGTCGTAGGCCACGTCCACGGCGTCGGCCATGAATCTGTTGCCTGCCTCGTTGGGGTGCACTCCGTCCGCCTGCAGATAGATCGCGGGATCCCAGCCGGCCGCGTCGAGGTCGACCGTCAGCGCGTTCGAGAACTCGTTGGCGAGGGTGTCGAGAACACCGTTGAACGCGTCTATGGCCGCGTCGGAACCGTTCGGGTGCGCGGTCGACAGGCTGTAGTCGGCGAGGTAGGGCTCTTCGACCAGGATGACCGTGCCCGGATCGCTTCGCTGGGGGAGGCGCGCGTCGAAGGTGAAGCTGCCGGTCCCGGACTCCTTCGTCATGCGGATGGTGTGCTTGGCCATCGAGGCGGGAATCCGGTAGAGGACCGGGACCCCGGCGTGGTCGTAGGCCGGGTGCACGCGCTTGCCCGTCTTGATCCGGGTCACAGTGTGTCCGGTCGTCCGGTCGCTCAGCCGGATGGTGGCTCCTGCGCCAGACACCCCGCGGATGGACACGTACTCGCCACCGATCGCCTTGAACTCGACGTAGGAGTTGTTCCTGGTGGTGACGTGGACCGCTCCACCGGACGCCCACGACATCTTCTGGGTGCGCCAGCCGGCGGACCAGGTGTGGCTGCGATTTGAGTCCTCGATGCGCCGCGAGGCGTCGACGGTGGCCAGCATGACTCGCAGCGCGTTGCGCGACGTGGCCAGCGCGAGCGGATCTGCCCCGAAGTCGCGGGCCGTGTTCAGGTTGGCCTCGATGAGCACGTCTGCGGATGTCCCGGTGGACCACGATGCCTCCCCGGTGCCGTAGAGGCGTTCGGCTGCCTCGTGCACCAGGGAACCGTTGACGCCGAACGAATGCAGAGTCGTCCAGTGCTCATCGTCGATGATCAGCCGCGTGTAGACCAAGGCCGGGTCATCCAGGCCCGCGCCCGTCGTCAACGAGTGTCCGTAGACGTAGAGGTCGCGCGCCTGCGCAGATGACGCCGGCGCGACGAAGGACATCACGCCGAGGGCACCCAGCAGCGCCCCTGCAGCAAGTCTTCTCACGGAAGCGATCCCCCCGAACCGTTCGTTGCGGACCCCACTGGAGGCACGCGCAAGTGTGACTCGTATGCAACCGGATCCGGGTGCATACGGCCCGATCGGCCACCGACGAGCACCGTGGACTACTCCACTGGGGATCACCCGAGCAACGAGAACTCGTTGTAGTTGACATGTTGAAGCTTGCGCTGCTCCTGGCAGCCGTCCTCACGTTCCTGCTGGCCCGGGCCGGGGCGGCGAGCGCCGCCGATGACACCCCCCGGCTGCACCGCTAGGGCAGGTTCCTGGTCGACCAGCACGGACGGGTGGTGATCGTGCACGGGCTGAACATGGTGTGGAAGGGGGCGCCGTACGCGCCTGCGGACACCGCCGCCGGGTTCACGGCCAAGGACGCGGCATGGCTGAAGAAGTCGGCTTCAACGGGGCGCGGCTCGGGAGGCTGTGGGCCGGTGTCACCCCGACGAAGCCTGGCGTCGCGGACCCGACGTACTTCAAGCGCCTCGACCGCGTCACCAAGCTGTTCACCGACGAGAGCGACCTGAGCACGGTGAAGATGGACAAGCTGCGCCGACTGGTCCGCACCTGCCCCCAGGCCACTGCTGGGATCCCGACCCGGATCAGCTACGACCCCGCTACGGGTGACTTCTCGATGACCTACCGGCCCACACCGGGAATCAGCTCACCGACCCAGATCTTCGTGAGCCCGCTCACCTCGCCACACGGGTACGACGTGCACGTCACCGGAGGACGTGCACAGAAGGCAGGATCACTCGTCCAGGTGAGAGCAACGTCACTCAGCCAGGTGAAGGTGACCGTCCCCCCGCGCGGCTGACGGGAACACCGCCGCCTGGTGGGACGTTTGGTGTGTGACGTCCCGATACAGTCGGGGGCGTACCGCGACCGCCAAAGTAGGCGGTTCGCATAGGCATCCAAGGAGGACGCCACGATGCAAAGCAAGAACCCGATCTTCACGCGATCCGAAGGCTTCAACGGCCGCGGCAGCGCCAACCCGTCCTACCCCGGCAACGGCCAGCAGCACGCCGGCTACGGTAGCGACCCCTCGCAGTGGGGCACCGGCGTACCCGGTCAGTCGACGCAGACCGACCAGCGCCGCATGACCATCGACTCGGTGGTGCAGAAGACCGGCATCACCCTGGGCGTGGTCGTGCTCGTGGCGGCAATCACGTGGGTGATGACCCCCGAGGTCACGAACGCAACATCGCTTGCCCCGCTCTACAGCCTCGCCCTGGTCGGCGCCCTGGGTGGCTTCGTCCTGGCGATGGTGAACTCGTTCAAGAAGGTGGTCAGCCCCGCACTGGTGATCGCCTACGCCGCGGTGGAGGGGATCTTCATCGGCGCGTTCAGCAAGGTCATCGAGGCGACGTTCGCCAGTCCGGAGTCCGGACGCGGTGGCCTCGTCATCGGCGCTGTCATCGGCACGATGGCTGCGGTCGCAGGCACCCTGGCGGCCTACAAGTTCTTCAACATCAAGGTCGGCGCCAAGTTCCGCATGTGGGTGATCGGCGCGATGTTCGGCTTCGTCGCCGTCAGCATGCTGGACATGGTGTTGGGCTTCTTCGGCAGCAGCTTCGGCTTCAACGGGTTCGGCCCGATGGGTCTGATCTCCAGCGTGATCGGTCTGGGGCTCGGCGTGCTGATGCTGATCCTCGACTTCGACTTCGTGGAGCGCGGCATCGCTGCCGGGCTGCCGGAGCAGGAGTCGTGGCGCGCGGCCTTCGGCCTCACCGTCACCATCGTGTGGATCTACATCGAGCTGCTCCGCCTGCTCGCCATCATGCGCGGCGACTGACCTCCAACAGCGCTATGCGGACGCCTCGGCCGACTCGTCGGCCGAGGCGTCACCGCTTTCCGGGGCCCCGGACGCGACCTGAGGTCTCTCCGCCTCACCGGTCGGCAGGAGCCGGCGCCGCATCAGGGTGACCCAGCGGCCGCCCACCCCGCGCTTGGCGCCGCCGACCTCGGTGCCGTCGATCTCGGTGCCCGGGTTCTGGCTCGCCTTGACCGCGGCGTAGCCGATCGGCAGCACGGCCTCACCGCGGCCGACTCGGGGAGTCTCCTCCTCCGCCTCACCCTTGCCGAGGGCCGAGAGCACGGATGGGACGAGCAGCCGAGCCAGGGACTCATAGCCGATCGCCGAGGGATGGAACCGGTCGGGTCCGAAGAGCAGGGCGGGCGCCGCCGCGAACTCCGGCCCCAGGATCGAGCCGAGGGAGACCGTGCGTCCACCCGCCTCGACGACCGCGATGGTCTGTGCGGCTGCGAGGCGACGCGACCAGGCGCGAGCCACCTGTCGGAGTGGGACGGGCAGCGGCGAGATCGTCCCGAGGTCGGGACAGGTGCCCACGACGACGGCCACGCCGGCCTCCTGGAGGCGGCGTACGGCCTCGGAGAGGTGCCGCACCGAGGCGGAGGGGAGCACCGTGTGGGTGACGTCGTTGGCGCCGATCAGGATGACCGCCACATCGGGGTCCGTCAGAAGGGACTGGGTGACCTGCTGGTGCAGGTCACTGGACTGCGCGCCGACCAGGGCGAACTCGCGCAGGTGCACCCGCCGGTCAGCACGCTCGGCCACACCCGACCCCAGCCAGGCGCCCGGTGTCTCCTCGACGCTGTCGACGCCGTACCCGGCCGCGCTGGAGTCGCCCAGCAGCGCGATCTTGATCGCCGGTCCGGGTCGACTCCGGCCGTACCACCCCGTCGCGTCGGGCACCCGGTTGCCGGTGGTGCCAATCGTGCGTCGCGCCAGCGTGGCCTCCGCGCGGAGCACCCCGTAGATCGAGGCGCCGAGCACCGAGAGCCCGCCACCCCCGTAAGCGGCAGCAGAAGCTAGCCTGCGCGCTGCTGCTGCTCTACTCACGACGCGATCCTACGGAGCCCTCCCCATCAGTCCTTCAGGTGTGTCCTGCCGAAGACCATCGGGTGGTCGCTGACCCTGGCGGTCTGGGAGTACTTGTCATGGGTGAACGAGGAGAACCGCGCCTGACCTGCCGCGAAGATCCAGTCGATCGAGTTCTGCCGTGGGTAGACGCAGGTGCTGTGCGGGATGCTGTTCGGCGAGATGGTCAGCTTGTCCGCCGTCATCGGGCAGAACGCCGCCTGGCGGTCGTTGAAGTCACCGGTGATGAGGACGGGACGGCCGGTGGCGCGCAGGTCGATGATCTTCTGTTTCTCGATCGCGATCGCCTGGGCGCGGTACTTCGCCGCGGGTCCGCGCACGTCGGCCGGGTTGTGAACGTTGAGGAAGTACGCCGTCCGGCCGGACTTCTTCTCCCTGAGCAGCACGACCGGCACGTGGCGGATGTTGCCGCCGAAGTAGGGGATGTCGTAGGTCGAGCCGGACACGAACTCCATCGTCGACTTACGCCACAGGATGAGGTTCTCGGTGTCTCGCTTCTTGCCCTCGGGGTCCCAGTAGTAGGAGCCCCACGTCTCGGAGTAGCCGCGGCTCACGAAGTAGTCGTACTGGCGTTCCTGGAACTCCTGGGTGCCGACCACGTCGAAGTTG
>JBDSXU010000222.1:0-5979 GCA_039926005.1 Marmoricola sp. | reverse complement strand
GCCCGAGCAGCGACGGCGCATGTCCCGCACCAGTGGGTCGTCGGCGTTCAGCACGGCGTGCCCGTCGCGGGGCACGGCCTCCACCAGCACCGCCTTCACGTCGGCCAGCTGCTCGACGGTGTCGATGCCACGCAGCCCGAGGTGGTCGGGCTGCACGTTGAGTACGACGGCCACGTCGTTGCGCTCGTAGCCGAGGCCCTCGCGGAGGATCCCTCTGCGCGCCACCTCGAAGACCGCGAAGTCGACGCGCGGGTTCTGCAGCACCATCCGGGCCGACTTGGGCCCGGAGGCGTCCGCCCGGATCACCAGCCGCTCGTCGATGACGACGCCGTCCGTCGAGGTCATGCCGACCTTGCGGCCCATGCCCTTGAAGATGTGGCCGATCATCCGGCTGGTCGTCGTCTTGCCGTTGGTGCCTGTCACCGCGACGATCGGGATCCGGCTCGGTGCACCGGGCGGAAACAACATGTCGACGACCGGCTTGGAGATGAACTGCGGCTCGCCGATGGTCGGGTGGGTGTGCATCCGGAAGCCGGGCGCCGCGTTGACCTCGCAGATCGCGCCACCGGTCTCGCGCACCGGCTGGGTGATGTCGGGACAGATGAAGTCGATGCCCGCGATGTCCAGCCCGATCATCCGGGCCGCCTCCTCGGCGATCTCGGCGTTCTCCGGGTGTGCCTCGAAGGTCCGGTCGATCGAGATACCGCCCGTGGACATGTTTCCGGTGAGCGCGAGCTTGACCATCTCGCCCTCGGCGGGCACCGACTCCAGGGTGTGACCCTGGTCGGCGAGCACCTCCTCGGCGGCCGCGTCGATCTTGATCCGGGTCAGGATCTTCTCGTGGCCCACGCCACGACGTGGGTCGGCGTTGGTGTCGTCGACGAGCTGCTGCACGGTGCGGTCGCCGTCACCGATCACGTGCGCCGGGACGCGCTCGGCGATCGCAGCGACCTTGCCGTCGATGATCAGGCAGCGGTAGTCCTTGCCGGTCACGAACGACTCCACGACCACCGTGCCGCGGCGCGACTGGTCGCGCGCGATCGGGAACGCCTCGCGCACGTCCTCCTCGTCCTGCAGGTTCAAGCAGACACCGCGCCCGTGGTTGCCGTCGAGCGGCTTGACGACGACCGGGAAGCCGATGCGCCTGGCCGCGCTGGCTGCCTGGTCCGCCGTACGCATGGACTCCTGCTTGGGGACGGGCAACCCGGCCGCACTCAGCAGGCGGGTGGTCAGGTCCTTGTCGGAGGCGATGTCGACCGCGATCGAGCTGGTCTCCGAGGTCATCGTCGCCCGGATGCGCTTGGCGTGCACACCCTGGCCGAGCTGCACGAGGGAGTGCTTGTTCAGCCGGATCCAGGGGATGTCGCGCGAGACCGCCTCATCGAGGATGGCCTGCGTCGAGGGCCCGAACGCCGTGCGCTGGGCGCGCAGGATGAAGGCGTCGAGCTCTTCCTCGAAGTCGAAGTCCGGGTCGGACTCGACGAGGTGGTTGACCAGGCGTACGGCGAGCCGGCCGGCATCCAGGCCGACCTGCTCGTCGACGTACCCGTAGATGATGTTGTAGCGACCCTTGTGCCCCTTGACCGCGCGGGTCTTGCCGCGCCGGATGTCGTGGCCGACGACCTGCTGCAGGGCCAGCGCGGTGTGCTCTGCGACGTGGCCGAGCCAGGTGCCCTCGTTGAGCCGTTCCACGAAGCCGCCACGTCGACCGCGAGAGCATGAGTGCTCGCGCAGCCCGGGCAGGGCCTCGAGCAGGTGGTCGGTGAACCCGGGAAGGGTGTTGGTGGGGTAGTCCTCGAGCACCCCGAGGTCGGCGACGATGTGGATCGCCTTCTCGTAGGACCACACGTTCGCCCCGCGGTAGACGCGAGTCTCGACGATGGCCAGGTCGGCGGTGGGTCGTCCGCCCGAGCTGTGGACCGAGGTCCGGTCGTTGGTTCTCTCGTCTTTGGCGCTCTCAGTCATGGACGGCTCCTCTGCTTCGTCGAACGATGCGGCGGCGCAGCACCGCGGGACCGATGTCCCCGGCGGCGATGTCTCGGGCCATCTTGCGCAGATCGCGGTTGGCTGTGGCCAATTCGTCGGCCACGCCGGGAGCGCACGGGTCCGCGGGAAGCAGCACCCGCGCGGTCAGGTCGAACGCGGCCCCGGCCGGGAGCACGTGCAGTACTACTCCGGAGGCCAGGATCGGCCGATGTTCCTTGGCCTCGTGGGCGTTGGTGACCATGTGGATGCCGTCCATCAGCGTCACCGATCCGCGACCGATGACGCGCAGGATCTCGGCGTCCTCGGTGCGGCTGATCAGGGCGGCGGTGTCCTCGTCGACGCCCATGCCGAGCAGCTGGGGGCTTTGCGAGACGATCATCAGCAAGCGCCCGTAGCGGTTTCGCTGCGCGAAGTGCTGGTCGATGACGCAGTTCTCGACGAGACCGAGTCCGGCCGCCACCTGGGTCATCCGCTGCTTCGGTGTCGACCCGCCCGGCCCGAAGGCCACCATGTGGGACGACTGGATGCTCGCGCCGGCGGACGTGCCCGCGATGGTCACCCCGCGCGCCCGTGCGTCGAGAATGGCCTGGCCGAAGGGGGTTCCGGCGATCACCGTGGAGAGCTTGAGCTGGTTGCCGCCCGTCATGAAGATGCCCGTCGCCTGCTCGAGAGTGCTCACGAGCTCCGGGTCGGAGGCCTGGGCCCGGCTCTCCGGACGCACGCCGTACACCCCGCCCGCGCCGAGTCGGGTGAACAGCGCGTCGTAGACCTCGATGATCTCGGGGCCCAGCGAGGAGGCGGTCGGAACCACGGCGATCCGGGCGTCCGAACCACCCGCGCGCTGGACGAACTCCTTGAGAACCGTGCGTTTGCCGAGCTTGTCCTCGGCCCCTCCGATGACGAGCAAGTCGCCTTGTTCGTCCTTGGCACCCAATGGCATGACAGGAAGCCTAAGGGGTGAAAGAATTCGTCGATGAGCCCGCCTTCGCCCGATTCGTCCTCGAAGGGGCGGCGACTGCTGGTGATCATGCGGCACGGCAAGGCCGAGGCCTTCGCGCAGGGCGACCACCGGCGTCGTCTGACCGACCGGGGCCGGCGTGAGGCCACCGCAGCCGGTCAGTGGCTGGCCGACCTGGGCTTCGTGCCCACCGACGCCTTCGTGTCATCGGCCACCCGAGCCCGGCAGACCTGGGAGGCGCTCATGGTGGGCAGCGGCACCCGGGCCGAGGCACGCGTCGAGGACGCCGTCTACACGGCGGACGCCGACAGTGCACTCGACGTGCTCCGCGGGTCGCCGGTCGACGCCGAGGTCGTGCTCTACGTGGGCCACAACCCGACAGCGGCCTCGCTGGCCTACCTGCTCGACGACGGCGACCCGGATTCCGAGGCGTTTCGTTCGATGAGCGTGGGCTTCGCGACAGCGGCGGTCGCGGTGCTGGAGATCTGGGTCCCGTGGGCCGACCTCGACGCGGCCACCGGTCACCTGATCGCCTTCCACGCCGACCAGGGCTGAGCCGGCCGTGGACTTCACCTACCCGGAGGTGGGTGCCACTCGCGACCGCGACAGCATGCCCGGGGACGCCCACGTGGTCGGGCAGCGGCGAGCGCTCGGCGGCCCGGAGGTCTTCGACCCGGCGGTGGAGTTCGTGCTCGGCTTCGGGATGCAGCGAGGCGCGGGCTTCGACGTCTCCGCCTCCACCGCGCTGGCCGAGGAAGGCACCGAGCTGGTGATGCGTGCGCGCTTCGGCCCGGTGCGCGTCGTTGCTCCCGCGCGCGTCGTCTACGTCATCGCGGAGGCCGATCGGTGCGGCTTCGCCTACGGCACGCTGCCCGGTCATCCTGAGAGCGGGGAAGAGCTGTTTCTCGTCGAGAGGGTGGGGGAGGAGACCTGGGTCGAGATCCGGGCCTTCTCCCGGCCCGGTCGCTGGTTCACCAGGCTCGGCGGGCCCGTCGTACGCCTTCTACAGGCGAGGGCGACGGTGGCCTACCTCGACGCAGCCAGTCTCGCGGCGGACGGGGGGTGAGCGGGTGGTCGCCGGCGCACATGCGAATGTTGCGGAGGTGACTGGAGCTGTGGGCAGCACGCGCATGCGTCACATTCGCAGGTCGGCGTACGGCGGGACCGGGGCTCGGCGACTGGGTCCCCGGTTCCTCGCCGCCGAACATGCGAATGTGACGCGACCGGCGAGCCAGGTGCCCATCAGCCTCTGCAGCAACATTCGCATGTTCGGCGACGGTCCCCGACTCAGACGATCGGCTCCGGGGTCGTGATGCCTGCCTCGGCGTCGGCGGCCACGATCTCCTCGCGGCTGATCCCCAACAGATAGAGCACGGCATCCATGTAGGGGACGTTGACCGCAGCATGTGCGGCCTCCTGGACGACAGGCTTGGCGTTGAACGCGATACCCAGTCCGGCGGCGTTCAACATGTCGAGGTCGTTGGCCCCGTCACCGATGGCGATCGTCGCACTCACCGGGACACCGGACTCTCCTGCGAAGCGACGCAGCGCCGCCGCCTTCCCGGCTCGGTCGACGATCTCGCCGACGACACGCCCGGTCAGCTTGCCGTCCGCGACCTCGAGCTCGTTGGCACAAGAGAAGTCGATGCCGAGCTCGGCGGCGAGCCGGTTGGTGAGCTGGCTGAAACCGCCGCTGACGAGCGCGAACCGGTAGCCCAACCGCTTGAGCACGCGCACCGTGGTCCGCGCGCCAGGGGCGAGCTCCAGGTCGTCGTAGACCGTGTCAAGCGCGCTGGCGTCGAGCCCCTCGAGCAGCGCCACCCGTCGGCGGAGACTGTCGGCGAAGTCGAGGTCACCGCGCATCGCCTGCTCGGTGACGCGGGCGACCTCCTCCTCGCAGCCGGCGTGTGCGGCCAGCATCTCGATGACCTCGCCCTGGATGAGGGTCGAGTCGACGTCCATCACGATCAGGCGCATGCCGCGGCGCAGCAGGTTGGCCGCCTGGACAGCGATGTCGACTCCCTGCACGGCGGCCTCGCGCGTCAAGATGTCGCGCAGCTTCTCGGGGTCGACACCGGAGACGTGGAGATCGATCGCGGTGATCGGGTAACGCGCCATCCGCTCGATCCTGTCGATGTTCGCCCCGGTGTCAGCGATCCTGCCCGCGATCGCGGCGACGGCCGAGGACTTCAGCGGCGTGCCCAGGACGGTGACGTGGCTGCGACCCTCAGGGCGCGGACGGTTGTCACCCGAGCCCTTGTCCAGGTCGATCGTCATGCCGAGGTCGGCCGCCACCTGCTCCATCGCCTGGCGCAGGGGCCTCCAGTCCCGGGGAGTGCTCACGAGAAGTCCGAGGATGAGCCTGCGCCTCAAGACGATCTGCTCGATGTCGATCACCTCGACGCCGAACTGCGCCAAGGTGTCGAAGACCAGCGAGGTCACGCCGGGCCGGTCCTTGCCGGTCAGCGTGATCAGCAGTGTCCGCGGCGGCTCGCGGGGGGGCTCCTCCAGCATTGGACGAGGTTAACCGGGATGACGGGCAGAGGTTCAGTCGGTCCGCCACGAGCAGGCACCCACGAGGGCTCGACGAGCGGCCCGGTCGAGGTCGTTCAGGCCCACGCGCCTGCGTTCCATCTCGTATGCCGACACGGCGCCACCGTCCCCTGCCCGGGCCAGCTCGAGGATGTCCAGGCACAAGACGGCACGCTCGGTGGTCTCGATCCGGCGGGCGTCGTACCCCGGAGGGAACGACAACGGCACGCGGTGACGCAGGTTGAGCAGCAGGTCGGGGATGTCGGGCTGCCACGCGGCCACCTCGAGCTCGACCAGGCGCCGGGTGACCTCGGCCAGCGTCAGCCGGAGCTCGGAGGCGGTCTCGCGCTCGTCGACCCACGGCACCGGCCCGGCGGGGTGGGTCCGCCAGAGGACGGTCCGAGCGTCCTCCTCAGGGACCAGGCCGACGCTGCCGGCCACGACGGCCTGACCGGCCTCCAGTGCGGCGAGGTTGAACGCAGGCGGACCGCCCAGCCCGACCG
>JBDSXU010000221.1:0-1985 GCA_039926005.1 Marmoricola sp. | reverse complement strand
AGTCATGGGCGCGTCTCGGTGTCGACGTCGACCACGACTTCGAGCCCGTCTACGTGGTTTCCCGCGACAAGAAGTCGCACATGACCAAGCTCAAGGGCCTGCTCAAGGACGCCGACGAGCTCTACCTCGCCACTGACGAGGACCGCGAGGGAGAGGCGATCGCCTGGCACCTCCTCGACGAACTCAAGCCCAAGGTGCCGGTGCACCGGATGGTCTTCCACGAGATCACCCCGTCAGCGATCACCGCCGCGGTGGCGAACCCGCGCCAGATCGACATGGACCTGGTCGAGGCCCAGGAAGCACGCCGCATCCTCGACCGTCTCTACGGCTACGAGGTCAGCCCGGTGCTGTGGCGCAAGGTGATGTCCGGCCTCTCGGCAGGTCGGGTGCAGTCCGTCGCGACCCGATTGGTGGTCGACCGGGAGCGGGAGCGGATGAAGTTCCGCGTCGCGTCGTACTGGGACCTCGAAGGCACCTTCGACGCCGGCGAGAAGCACGAGCAGCGGATGTTCCGAGCCAAGCTGCACTCCGTCGAGGACACCCGCGTGGCACGTGGCAGCGACTTCGGGCAGGACGGGGAGCTGAAGGCGGCTGCGAAGGTCGTACACCTCACCAAGTCCCGCGCCGAGGCACTCTGCGACGCCCTGCGCGACACCGACTTCTCGGTGCGTTCGGTCGACTCCAAGCCCTACACGCGCAAGCCCTACGCACCCTTCCGTACGACGACCCTGCAGCAGGAGGCCAGCCGCAAGCTCGGGTACGGCGCCTCGCGCACCATGTCGGTGGCCCAGCGTCTCTACGAGAACGGCCACATCACCTACATGCGCACCGACTCCACCACCCTCTCCGAGACCGCGGTGCGAGCGGCCAGGACGCAGGCGCGGGAGCTCTACGGTCCCGAGTACATCCCCGATGCGCCGCGCACATACACCTCGAAGGTCAAGAACGCCCAGGAGGCTCACGAGGCGATCCGCCCCGCAGGCGACGCCTTCCGGACGCCGGCCCAGACCGGCCTCACTGGTGATGAGTTCCGGCTCTACGAGCTGATCTGGATGCGCACCATCGCCTCGCAGATGAAGGACGCCGTCGGCCAGTCGGTGACGATCCGTCTCGGTGGCGCCGCCGGCACCGGCGAGGACGTCGTGTTCTCCGCCAGCGGCCGGGTGATCACCTTCCACGGCTTCCTCAAGGCCTACGTCGAGGGCAGTGACGACGCCGACGCGACCGCTGACGACCAGGAGACTCGGTTGCCCCACGTCGCCGAGGGCGACGAGGTCAGTGCCGCGGCGATCCGGGCCGAGGGTCACCAGACAAAGCCACCTTCGCGCTACACCGAGGCGACGCTGATCAAAGAGCTCGAGGAACGGGAGATCGGCCGGCCCTCGACGTACGCCTCGATCCTCGGCACGATCCTCAACCGCGGCTATGTCTACAAGAAGGGGACGGCGCTCGTCCCTGCGTGGCTGGTGTTCTCCGTGATCCGCCTGCTCGAGGACCACTTCACCCGGTTGGTGTCCTACGAGTTCACCGCGCGGATGGAAGACGTGCTCGACGAGATCGCAGGTGGGCGTCGCGACCGCAACACCGAGCTGGCCGAGTTCTACTTCGGTTCCGGTGAGGTGGAGGGGCTCAAGCAGCTCGTCTCCGAGCTCGGCGACATCGACGCCAAGGAGCTCGCAACCTTCCCGATCGGCGCGGACGACAGCGGGATAGCCCTGCGCGTGGGCAAGTACGGCCCCTACCTCGAGGGGCCCGGCGAGGACGGCACGCCAGCCGCCACGAAGGCCAACGTCCCTGACGACCTGCCGCCCGACGAGCTCACCCTGGAGAAGGCCAAGGAACTGCTCGCCAGCCCTGCCGGCGAGGAGATCCCGCTGGGTGCCCACCCGGAGACCGGACTCGTCGTGGTCGCCAAGAACGGCCGCTACGGGCCCTACGTCACCGAGCTGCTTCCTGATGACGCGCCGAAGAAGGCCCGCCCTCGC
>JBDSXU010000220.1:0-3338 GCA_039926005.1 Marmoricola sp. | reverse complement strand
GTCGGGGGCGACCGCCATGGCCGCTGCGCTCAGCAGGGACAGTGCGACCGCAGAAGTGGGCGACCTGTGCTTCGGCATCGTCTCCTTCCAGCGCGGCTACCTCGAGCTGGCGTGGCAGAAGTTCGCCTCCACCCCGCGTGACCTGTGGTCGCGCTTCGCTCCGTCGGAGTACGTCCGCGCAGGCGTGGACCAGGACCTCGAGGCCGTGCTCCGCAAGGTCAAGGGCCTCGTGGACCAACCCCCGGTGCACATGAACGTGAAGCGCTGGATGGACGTCCTCGAGCCGGTGTTCGGGGCGGGCGAGATGGACCTCGCGGAGGAGATCTTCGCCGCCCTCGACGCCGCCATGGCCCGTCAACCGCGGGTCAACGAAAAGCTCGCCGTACGCCGCGACTGGATCCGGCGATGGATCGACCGCTCGCCGGACTCGCCGACGGCACCGGAACCGGATGCTGACGTGTCGTTCGCGATCATGGACTACGACCACCCGGGTCGGTCGCGAGCCTCGGCGAACATCGGCGACCACGTGCAGACACTGGCCTCGCTCGGCCACCTCGTCCGGCACCAGGACATCAGCTACCAGGGTCCCCAGGACCTCGTCGACCTGGTCACCCAGCTGCGCGGCCGGGTGCGGCCCGACTCCCGCCGCACCGGTCACGGTGCTTCGGTCCAGGTGATGACCGTCGACCGCGACGCCAGCATGTACCACGAGGTTCCGGAGGGCACCTGGACGCTGGCTTTCGGCTGGTACATGCACGCGTTGTTCGGCGTCCGCTTCGGGTTCCCGTTCCACAAGAACCTGCAGCCCATCTTCGTGTCCTTCCACTGCAACAAGCGCGGCCTGCTGACGCCGGAGGCGATCGAGTACCTCCGCGCACACGGGCCGATCGGCTGCCGTGACTGGACCACCGTCGACATCTTGTTGTCGGTCGACGTGCCGGCGTTCTTCTCGGGCTGCCTGACCACGACCGTCAACACGGTCTTCCCCGACCTACCCGGCGCGTTTCCCGCCTCGGCCCCGATCGCCTACGTCGACTCGCCGGACGACGCGCCCCCCGGCGCCGTCCAGTTCAAGCACAGCTCGGACGCCGTACGGTTCCGCAGCTTCACCGGCAACATGTTCGAGGCGGTGGACCTCCTCGAGACCTATCGCAGGGACCACTCGGCGCTCGTGACCTCCCGGTTGCACTGCTACCTGCCGATGCGCTCGATCGGGGCCAAGGTCGACTTCCGGCCCAAGAACCGCTCCGACATCCGCTTCGCCGGACTGATCGACATCACCGACGAGCAGTTCGACGCGATCCGCGGCGGCATCAACGACCGCCTCGAGAAGGTCTTCGGGGCCATCCTGGACGGCGGCTCACGCGAGGAGGTCTATGCCCTGTGGCGTGAGCTCTGCGCCGAGGACGTCGCCCTGGCCCGCAGGCGGCGCGCCGCGGCTCCGGCAGGGGTGGCGCAGTCGACGGACGTCAGCGACGAGATCCGGCGCGCGATCGCCGGCAGCCGGACCGTCGGGGTGGCGAGCCCGGCCGACGCGATCCAGGTGGCGATCCGCGTCGACGAGCCCAGGGCCCAGCCACTCAACGTGATGGTCGAGTCGCTGGTGTCACAAGCCAGCCGTCCCCTGCACCTCTGGCTCCTCGACGGCACCGAGGAGGGGGTCGATCTCGACGAGGTCGCCCGCCGCGCCGAGGGCAGCACGCTCACGGTCGTCCCCACCAAGGGCCTCGGTGCCGATCTGCGTGGCCTGAGTGCGACCGGACGCAAGCGGTCCCGGTCCGGCTTCGACGTGCTCGTGCTCCCTGCCCTGTTGCCTGACGTCGACCGGGTCGTCGTACTCCCGCTCGCCGCGCTGGTCGAAGGCGACGTCGCCGAGTTGGCGGACCTCGATCTCGCCGGCCAGGCGCTGGCGGCGCCGGACGTGGCGGGCAACGCCGAGTCGAGTGGCTTCGGAGTCATCCACAACGCCGGCACCCGGTTGAGCACCCGTACGACGGTCGCCACCGAGCTGCGTCGCCGCGCGCACGCCAAGCATGCCTTCGACTTCACGGCCTTCGAGATCGACGTCCTCGTCCTGGATCTCGCGCGGCTGCGCAAGGAGGACGTGGTTCTCGAGGCGGTTCAGCTCGTCGAGGAGTTCGGCCTCAATGCCCGGGAGGTGCTGCACTTCCACGTCGGCCCCGCACGCGCGGTCGTTCCGAGTTCGTGGCACGTCGTGCCGACCCGCAACCACGCTGATGCGCCCGCCCTCCTGCACTGGGTCGACGAGGCCAAGCCCTGGACGTCGGACTACGCGCCCGAGCAGGAGCTGTGGCTCGACCGGCGACGGCAGATGCGTCAGCGCCTCGCCGCCAGATCGTGATCGATAGGTCCCGACTGGTCGGGCGGGCACGGCGGACCAGGGCCGCCGACCTGCTCAGGCGCGCCCGCCGCGCCTATCGGGAGCGGCACGTGCCCTTGTTGTCAGTGGTCGTCCCGATCCACGATTCGGTCCGCTCCCTGCCCAATTGCATCGACAGCCTCCTGGCCCACGCCGGCAAGGTGCAGGTCGTGCTCGTCGATGACGGGTCGACCGACGGGTCCCTGGCGATCGCCGAACGCTATGCCGCCGCCCACCGCAAGGTGCTGCTCGTGACCCAGCCGCACACCGGGGTGGGCGCAGCCAGGAACCTCGGCGTACGCCATGCCAAAGGGCACTACCTGGCCTTCTGCGACGCGGACGACGCGATCCCGCCGATGGGGTACTCCCGGCTGGTCGATGCCCTGGCGAGGAGCGGTTCCGACCTCGGCGTCGGGGCCGCCGCGATCCAGGAGAAGGGCCGGTTCACCCAGCCTGAGTGGGTGCGTCGCTCCAACCCCAGGCGTCGCATCGGCGTCCACGTCGACGAAGTGCCGGAGATCCTCGGCAACCTGGTCGTCGGAGCACGGGTGTTCAGGCGTTCCTTCTGGGACCAGTGCGGGCTGCGGTTCGAGTCGGACGACGAACGTGCAGACGTGCGGCTGGTCATCCGGGCTCTGCTCGTCAGCCGGACGCTCGACGTGGTGCCTGCCGTCGTCTACCGGTGGTTCTGGCGCGATGACAACCAGTCGTTGCACCAGCGAGACCTCTACGACCAGCGCCGCGTTGCTGACCGGGTCCGCGCGATCCGGATCGCCGGCGAGCTGCTCACCGATGCCTCGACCGCGCTGCAGGAGACCTATTTCTCCGAGGTGCTGCACACCGCGGTGCCCGACCTGGTCAAGGCGGCCGTCTGTCGCGACGACGGCTACTGGGAGGCTCTGCAGCTGGAGTTGTCGAGCCTGCTCGAGATCATCCCGGTGGCCACCCTGGACCGGGT
>JBDSXU010000219.1:0-5553 GCA_039926005.1 Marmoricola sp. | reverse complement strand
CGACGCCTACGAGGTCGACTTCACCGCCGGCGGCGGCAAGGGCGACCGGCCGATCGTCACGTCGTACTCCTCCTCGCCGCCGTTCACCATCCCCGAGGGCAAGACGCAGCCCACCACGCACGCGCTGCTGGACACCTGCTTTCGCCAGGTGGAGTACGCCGGGGTGCTGAAGGGCTCCCAGAACCCCAAGGGGATGCAGGAGTTCATCGACTTCATGCTCGGTCGGGAGTTCCAAGAAGCGCTCCCCGACAACATGTACGTCTACCCCGTCGACCGGTCGGTGGCGCTGCCGGAGGCCTGGGCGAAGTTCGCCGAGGTCGCTGCGAAGCCCTACGCCGTCGAACCTGCGGAGGTCAGCAAGAACCGCGCCGTCTGGCTGCGTGAGTGGCGCGACATCACCAGCCAGTGAACCTCGCCTCGCGCAACCGGCTGGGAACCGTGGCGCTGGCCGCGGTCCCGCTGGTCGGGTTGGTCGCGTTCTTCCTCTACCCGGTCGGCGGGATGCTGGCCCGGGGCTTCTGGCCGGAGGGCTCCTTCGAACCGGGTGCGGTGCTCGAGGTCCTCGGGCGGCCCCGGGTGCACCGCGTGCTGTGGTTCACGCTCTGGTCGGCGGCGAGCGCCACGGCGGTGACCGTGCTGCTGGGGGTCCCGGTCGCCTTCGCGGTGCACCGGCTCCGGTTCCCGGGCCGTGACCTCGTCCGCGCGCTGGTGGTGGTGCCGTTCGTGCTGCCGACGGTGGTGGTCGGCGTCGCGTTCCGCCAGCTGATCGCACCCTCCGGCCCGCTCGGCGCGCTCGGTCTGGACGGCACCGCGACCGCGATCGTGGCGGCCCTGGTGTTCTTCAACGTCAGCGTCGTCGTGCGCACGGTCGGCGCCTTCTGGGAAGCCATCGACCCACGACGCGAGGAGGCGGCTGCTGCTCTTGGTGCGAGTCCCTGGCAGGTGCTGCGGACGGTCACCCTCCCCGCGTTGCTTCCCGGGATCGTCTCGGCCGCGAGCGTGGTCTTCCTGTTCTGCGCGACCTCCTTCGGCGTCGTGCTGACCATGGGGGGCCTCCGCTACGCCAATGTCGAGACCGAGATCTATCTGCTCACCACCCAGGAGCTCGACCTCACCGGAGCCGCCGCGCTGTCGGTGCTCCAGGTCCTGGTGATCACCGGCCTGCTCGCCCTGGCCGCGCGCGTACGTCGCTCCGCCCTACCCGTCGACCGCACCGCCCGGCCTGTGCCACGACCGCGCCGCGCACACGTTCCGGTGCTGGTCTGGACCTTCGTCGTGGTGGTGTTCCTGATGGCTCCGCTGGGCTCGCTGGCGACTGCCTCACTGCGACGGGGCGAGACCTGGGGGCTGCAGAACTACCGGGCGCTGGGCACCACCGGTGAACGCAGCGCGCTGCTCGTGCCGGCCACCGAGGGGCTCTACAACTCGCTCACCATTGCGCTCACGGCGAGCGTGTTCGCCCTCGCGCTGGGGTCCGTCGTGGCGTTCCTGGTCTCCCGTCCGGCGGGTGGCCGGCTGACAGGTGTGCTCGACGGGCTCTTCATGCTCCCCCTCGGCGTCTCGGCGGTGACCGTGGGCTTCGGGTTCCTGATCACGCTGGACCGCCCGCCGCTTGACCTGCGCAGCTCCGCGATGCTGATCCCGATCGCCCAGGCGATGGTGGCGCTTCCGCTCGTCGTACGCACGGTGGGGCCGGTCCTGCGATCCATCGATGACCGCCAGCGGCAGGCGGCGGCATCCCTCGGGGCCGGGCCGCTGCGTGTGCTGCTCACCGTGGACCTACCGGTCGCGTGGCGTGCACTCATTGCTGCGGCCGGGTTCGCGTTCGCGGTCTCCCTCGGTGAGTTCGGGGCGACCAGCTTCCTGGCACGTGACGATCGGCCGACCCTGCCGGTGGTCATCTACCGGTTGATCGCGCATCCGGGGGCCGAGAACTTCGGGATGGCGATGGCGGCCTCGGTGGTGCTGGCTGCGACTGCAGCCGCGGTGATGTTCGCGGTGCAGCGCCTCCGTGTCGGTTCGATGGGAACCTTCTGAGATGACCGGGTTGGAGGTCGAGGACCTCACCGTCCGCTTCGGCGCCACGGTGGCCGTGGACCAAGTGGGTCTCGAGGTCCCCGCAGGTTCGGTGGTCGCGGTGCTTGGGCCGTCCGGGTGCGGCAAGTCGACGTTGTTGCGCGCGGTGGCCGGTCTCGAGGTCCCGGCCTCGGGCTCCGTGTCGTACGCCGGAGGAGACCTGGCCGGCGTACCGACGCACAAGCGCGGGTTCGCGCTGATGTTCCAGGACGGTCAGCTGTTCAGCCACCTCGACGTCGCCGGCAACATCGCCTACCCGATGCGCCTGCGACACTCACCGGGCCACCTCAGCCGGCCCGCGCAGCGGCAACGGGTCGCGGAGCTCCTGTCCCTAGTCGGCCTGGAGGGGTACGCCGACAGGTCGCCCATCACGCTCTCGGGAGGCGAGAGACAACGGGTCGCCCTGGCGCGCGCGCTCGCGGTCAGCCCGCGACTGCTCCTCCTCGACGAGCCGTTGAGCTCCCTGGACCGTGGCCTGCGCGAGCGCCTGGCGAGCGACCTGCACGACATCCTTCGCAACGCCGGGGCGACGGCGATGCTGGTCACGCACGACCAGGAGGAGGCCTTCGCCGTCGCGGACCGGATGGCCGTGATGCGGGACGGTCGGATCGTGCAGAGCGGCACCCTGGACGAGGTCTGGCGTGGCCCGGCCGATGGGTGGACCGCCCAGTTCCTGGGCTACGCCACCGTGCTGAGGGGTGAGGCGGCGCAACGGCTGCGCCTGCTCGCTGCGCCGGACCAGTCGTGGCACGCGGTGGCCCTGCGCCGGTCCGCGCTGCGGGTCGATCCCACCGGACCGATGACCGCCACGGTCGAGGAGGCTCGCGTCACGCCCGACCAGATCCGGGTCCAGCTGCACGTCGAGGGGGCCGGATCACTGCCCGCCGTGGCCGATCCCGGGACCGACGTACGCGTGGGTGCGCGGGTGCGTGTGTCGATCGACGTCACGCGAGTGGCGCCGGTGTGAGGTGACTGCTCATGACGGAGCAGCAGGTCCGGGGTCTGCATCATCGAAACCTTCGCCACACCACATCTGGGTCTGCTTGTGCGACGGCCGAAATTGCACCGACGGGACGCGCTGATCCGATGCAACCGGCACAGGCGGCGGCAAGGTCGTGAGGGCATGCGTCCTCGTGGCCCGAGGCCGGTCCCTTCGATCGACCCGCGCCCTGCGGGGAGTAGGTCACCGACCTAGACTCACTCCTTGTGAAACGGCGGGCCTATGCAGCGATGGTGATGATCGCCGTGCTCATGGGTGCGCTGGCCTTCATCGTCAGCCGCGCAGTGGACTACCCGCTTCGGGACCCGGACGGGTTCCTGGGTCCCGCGTGGGTGCGCCTGCCAATGCTCATCGTCGCCGCGTTCATCACAGACATCGTGCCGCGCACTCTCTGGCGGTCCCGTGGAAAACCCGGTCAGCGTGTCAGCGAGGCCCGGTTGCTCATCCGTGAGCACTGGACCCTTGATCGCATCACCTTGGTGGTGCTGGGCCTCGTCTGCTTCTACGTGACCTACGTCAGCTACCGGAACCTGAAGAACTTCCTACCGTTCGTGCGGGCACGCGACAGTCGCGTGAGTGGCGACTATGAGCTGCACAGGCTTGACCAGTGGCTGCTCTTCGGACACGACCCCGCCATCCTCTTGCACAACGTGCTCGGCACCTCGGTCTCGGCGCATCTGCTGTCCTGGGTGTACCTGTTGTTCCTGCCAATGGTGCCGATCTCCGTCACGATCTGGCTGGTCTGGTCGCGCAACGTCAGCTTCGGTTACTGGTACGTGACCGCCCAGTGCATCTGTTGGACGCTGGGCACCGCGAGCTATTACATGATCCCGACCCTCGGCCCGAACTTCATGTTTCCGTTCATTTACACAGACCTCGACTCGACGGGTGTCACGGTGCTCCAGAATGCGTTGTTCTGGGGCAGGAACGCGGTCCTTTCCAATCCTCTGGCGACCGGCGTGCAGTCGGTGGCGGGCTTCGCGTCCCTGCATGTTGCCGTGACTCTGCTGATGGCGCTGGTCGCGCAGTACACCGTCCGCTCCCGGGTGATCAAAGTGACCCTGTGGGTCTACATGGTGCTCGTGGTGATCTCCACGACCTACTTCGGCTGGCACTACATCGCCGACGACATCGCAGGTGCCGTGATCGCGTTCCTCTCGTTCTACCTCGGCGGCCTCGCTACCGGGCAGAGGTTCGACGAGCACGGCCGACATTCGCACCCGACCACGACGACCAGCGACGTGCCGGTCGAGGTCGACGACGCCTGACCGGTCGCAGTCCGCGACCCTTCCGGCGTCGTCCGCCCACAACCGCCCCTCCCGGAGGCTCGGGAGGGGCCGGAAGGGTTGGTGTGGCTCCAGTGGCTGGTGTGGCAGTGCTGTGGCGGAGAATGACAGCGTTGTGATTGTCAAGGCGACACGCGGATTACAAGCTTGTAATTATGTGAAAACTGTTCCGCGTGGGACTCCTGACGCCTAACGTCTGTTTTGTCTTGTCCGCGGGAAGCGGCGCGGGACCCACGACGAAAGGGATTTTTAGGTGCGACCCGCAGTACGCCTGGCCATGGCAGCCGCCACGACCCTGGCAGTGACCCTGTCGCTCACCGTGACCCTCTCCGGCGCCGCGAGCGCGGACCAGAAGCCGCCCACGGTGCCCACGCAGGCGCAGGTCGACCGTGCCCGTGCCGATGTCGATTCCAAGAAGCAGGGCGTGGCCCAGCTCGAGGCGGCGCTCGCTGCCGCGACGGCCAGGATGGAGGCCGCGTCGATTGCCGCCGAGGCCGCGTCGGAGCGCTACAACGGCGCCGTGTGGCGTCTTGGCGAGGCCAAGAAGGCGAGTGCGCGCGCTGATTACCAGGCCCGCAAGGCCGTTGCCAGCGTGGCAGAGCAGCGCGACGGCATCGTCACCCTGGTCACCGACAGCTACCAGAACGGCACCGACCTCAACGCCGCCACGGCGATGATGAGCGACGAGGGTCCCAAGGGCATGATGAACCGGTACGCCGTCGTGGCCAGTGCGGGCGACTCCATGGAGGCCCGTTACGACTCCTTCCGGACCGCCTCGGCCCAGGCCAAGAAGTCCGCAGCCAGAGCAGTCAGGGCCCAGAAGCACCAGAAGACGCTGACGGCGGAGGCCAAGGGCCTCGCCGTCGTCGCCGGTCAGGCAGCCGATGCGGCGGGCGCAGCGGCCAACCAGATCTCCAACCAGAAGCAGCTTCTCATCCAGGCCGTTGCCCAGGCCGAGAACATCTCCGTCGACCTCGCCACCCGTCGGCACACGGCACTCGAGCGGATCGCGCGGCAGAAGGCGGCCCTGGCCGCTAAGGCCAAGGAAGCCGCGCGGGAGGCGGCGCTCAAGCAGGCGGCGAAGGCGAGGAGGGACGCTGCCGACTCGAAGCCGAGGCCCTCGTCCAGCGGTGGCGGCACCGGTGGCGGGTCGACGAGCTTTCCGGCACCGAGCGCGGCGCCTCCGCCCGT
>JBDSXU010000218.1:0-5857 GCA_039926005.1 Marmoricola sp. | reverse complement strand
CGGCCGCGCAAGGTCTGGGTGGTCACCACGCTCGCGCTGGGCATCGCCACCCTCGGGGTGCTGGCTCTGAACACCAACGGTCTCTCCGCACAGGACACCTACACCAAGGAGTTCCCGTCCGTCACGGGCCAGAAGGTGCTGACCGAGCACGGCCTCGCCGACTCCTCCACACCGGTCATGGTGGTGACCAACGCCGACAAGGCGGAGGATGTCGCCGCCGCCCTGGGCGACGTCGAGAACCTCCAGCCGCCCAGTGACCCGATCACGAAGGGCTCAGTCGCCTTCATCACCGCCAACCTCACCGTGGACTCCACCACCAATGCTGCTTTCGACACCGTGGACGCGGTCCGCACGGCGGTGCACGCCGTCGACGGCGCGGGCGCGCTGGTCGGTGGGAACTCGGCGATTCTCGATGACATGCTGAATGCCAACACCCGTGACTCCAAGGTCATCATCCCGGTGACGCTGCTGGTGGTGTTGCTGATCCTGATGCTGCTGCTGCGGGCGCTCACGGCTCCGGTGATCCTGATCGCGACGGTCGTGCTGTCCTTCGGTGCGGCTCTGGGTCTGAGCAGCCTGGCCTTCAAGTACGTCTTCGACTACCCGGGAGCGGATCCCAGCTTCCCGTTGTTCGTGTTCGTGTTCCTGGTGTCCCTCGGCATCGACTACAACATCTTCTTGATGACACGGGTCCGGGAGGAGACGGCCACGCGCGGCACCCGCCGGGGGTCACTGGTGGCCCTGTCAGCCACCGGCGGCGTGATCACGTCCGCCGGTCTGGTGCTCGCCGCCACCTTCGGAATGCTGGCGTCGCTGCCGCTGGTGTTCCTCGTCGAGCTCGGCTTCGCCGTCGCCCTTGGCGTCATCCTGGATACGATCATCGTGCGCTCGGTCCTGGTCACCGCGATCAACCTCGATCTGGGCAACAAGATCTGGTGGCCGAGCAAGCTCGACAACGGCGACGACGCGGCGGGCGCGGAGGAGGAGGCGCCACAGCATCGTGCGAACGTTGCGGTCGACGCCTGATCCCCGCGCCGGGACCCCTGTTCGGGTGGGGAGCGTTACCTGCGGATCTTCTCGACCGATACGTACCGGTCGTGGCCCACGTAGCCGCTGGCCTCGTCGTGGCCCGGTCCTCCGTCGAGCACGTCGTCGGCGGTGAACGTGCCGGACAGGTGGTCGTCACCGCCCCGGGCGTGAATGGTGACGCTGTGCTTCTCATCACCGCCGATGATGTCGTTGGCTCCTTCGGTGCCGAACACGGTCCAGGTGCCGAGCGGTGTCTCCAGGTCAGAGAAGCTCACTGCGCGCAGCTCGAACCGGTCACGACCGGCACGGCCACGGACCGTGCCGGCGGCGAGGTCTATCGTCCCGGACCCGACGTCGTAGACCGCGGAGTCATCGCGACCTCCCAGCCGCACCAGGTACAGGCCCCCGAGCGTGTCGTTGCCCGCGCCGCCGTCGAGCGCCTGTGCACCGGTCCTTGGGTCACCTGTGGCCACGACGTAGTCGAAGATGGTGTCCGTCCCGGCGGCGCCGTTGAGACGGTCGGCGCCCAGGTCTCCGTAGATGGCGTCGTCCCCCGCGCCGCCGTCGATGGTGTCGTCTCCTTCGGCGCCCTGGAGCTCGTCGTTCCCGGGCCCGCCGATGAGCCGGTTGGGAGAGAGGTCGAGGCCCTCGTGGGCCTCGGTCTCCACACGCGGCACCCCGGCGCCGTCGAGCTTGTCGTTACCGCCGCGCCCATCAACGACGTCGGCTCCGCGGCCACCACTGATCGTCTCTGCGTGCCCAGACCCGAGTAGGCGGTCGTCACCGGCGGAGCCGACCAGCGTCCCGACGCCTTCCCGGATCAGGTCGGTGCCTTCGCCTGAGCCACGACCTTCGGTGAGGTCCACGACGACCCGTGATGTGGCGTCGGCGTAGGTGACCACGTCGACGCGGGGGTGACCGTCATGCGGCCCGGGGATCAACGTGTCGTCGCCGGGACCGCCGGCGAGGGTGTCGCCCTCCCATTCGTAACTCTCGGTGTCCACGGTGACGCGCAGGTCTTCGCCGCCGTCGACAATGTCGTCCCCGAGACCTCCCGCGACCCGGTCAGCTCCGGGGCCGCCGCATAGCACGTCGTCTCCGCCGAGCCCTTCGATGCGGTCGTCTCCTCCGCCACCCCAGATGACGTCACGCCCCGCTGTGCCGCGCAGGTGGTCCGCGCCGCCTGTCCCGGTGATGGTCACGTCCAGGCCGGCACACGAACCGCCGCCAGTGCCTTGGCTGCACGACGACAGGGTGAGGCCCAAAGCAACGACCAGTGTCCACGTCGCACCCTGACGAGCTGCGCTGTTCACGTGGGTGTCCCGGGACACGGTGCTGCAGCGGTCTCTTCCATGACGGTCATCGTGCCCGACACTGCTCTCCCAGCAGGGTCGGCACACCCCAGACCCCGTACACGACCCCCTTCGCACCCGCCGCTGGGACACGGCCGGCTACCCAGTGCTTGCGCTGTCCCGGTGGGCACCACGAGTTGTGGCCGGACCCCACCACCGGGGCCGTCGAACCTCACCCACCGGAGACCCACGTGCGCCGTCCACTCACCAAGCTGCTCCTAGCGGTCGCCGCTGCGGCGTCTGTCGCACCAGGCGCACACGACTTCTCGGTCGTCGCACTCGACCACACCCGCCCGGCCCGCGTCCTCGCCGCCATGCTCGAGACCGACGAGGGCCAGAGCCTGGCCACCGAGTCGATCGCTGCACAGGTGCACCGGGTCGCACCGGGTCGCACCGAACGTGCCCCAGTTCCGGGTCTCCTCAGCCGCAGCCCGCGTGGCCGGCGACCCGAAACTCCTTGAGCAGCTGAAGTCGACCGACGGTTCCCAGGGGTTCCCCCTGTTCAACCAATCCCGTGGTTACGGGTGAATGTCCCGCCCGCGCTTCGATGTGTCACTTTCACCCCACCGAACACAGCATCCGCCGTACTGGGCCGGGACCCGTGGGGAACCCCAAGGTGGCGCCATGACCTTGACACCAATACTGTCAGCGTCATGAAGCTCTCCACCATGCTGATGTACGACGGCAACCCCCGCACGGCCGCTGATCAGGTCGCCGAACTCGAGAAGGCGGGGATCGACACGGTCTGGGTGGCCGAGGCCTACGGTTTCGACTCCCCCACGCTGATGGGCTATCTCGCCGCGGTGACCGAAACCGTCGAGATCGGTGCCGCCATCCTCAACGTCTTCTCGCGCACCCCCACGCTGCTCGCACAGACTGCCGCCGGCCTGGACAACGTTTCCGGGGGTCGCGCGATCCTGGGCCTCGGCGCGTCCGGCCCGCAGGTGATCGAGGGCTGGCACGGCATGCCCTACAGCAGGCCGCTGGGCCGCACCAGGGAAGCCATCGAGATCATTCGCGCGGCCCTGCGCCGCGAGGTGATCGAGTACGACGGGAAGTCCTTCCACCTGCCGCTGCCCCCCGGTGAGGGCACCGGCCTGGGCAAACCCCTGAAGATGCTGACCCGCCCCGAGCGCAGCACCGTCCCGATCTACATCGCCGCGCTTGGTCCCAAGTCCGTCGAGGGAGCCGCCGAGTACGCCGACGGCTGGTTGCCGTTCATGTACAGCCCCGAAGGTGCCTCGACGGTCTGGGGTGACGCCCTGGCAGCCGGCACCGCCAGGCGGAGCGAGGACCTCGGACCGCTCGAGATCTCCGCGGGTGGACTGGTCGCGGTCGGTGAGGACGTCAAGGGATTCCTCGACTTCGCCCGCCCGATGGCCGCCCTCTACATCGGCGGCATGGGTGCGCGCGGCAAGAACTTCTACAACGAGCTCGCCTGCAAGTACGGCTACGAGGCCGAGGCCAAGGAGATCCAGGACCTCTACCTCGACGGGAAGAAGAAGGAGGCCGAGGCCGCCGTACCCCTCGAACTGCTCGAGCGAGCCAACCTGGTCGGCCCCGAGGGCTACATCAAGGAGCGGATCGCCGCGTTCGCGGAGTCCGGGGTCACCAACCTCCAGGTGGCACCGGCCAGCGACGACCCCGCCGGGCTCGTACGCCGGCTGAAGGAATGGGTCTCCTGACCTTCGACATCCAGGCACATCGCGGCGGAGCGGCACTGGCACCCGAGAACACCCTCGCGGCGTTCGGCAACGCCCTCGACATCGGGGTCACCACCCTGGAGTGCGACGTACACGTCAGCGCTGACGGCGTCCCTGTGCTCAGCCACGAGCGGACCTACGCCGGCCGGATCATCCCGCTTCTGACCTGGGCCGAGCTGTCCGCGCTCGATCCCGCGGGGCCGGAACCGATCGCCGCGCTCGTCGACCTGCTGAGCCTGGTGACCGAGCGCGGAGCGGACGAGGTCGGGCTCAACATCGAGACCAAGTTCGACATCGTCCACCCGGACGAGAACGCTCCCCGGGAACGCTTCGTGGAGTCCGTGCTGGGTGTCCTGGACGGCTCCGCCGCACTCGAGCGCGCCTCGATCCAGAGCTTCGACTGGGCGGTGCTCCGGATGGTGCACGCAGCGGAGCCCCGGCTGGCCCTCAACGCACTGGCCAACACCGACACGCTCGAGGTCGACGAACCGGGATCCTCACCCTGGCTCGACGGCCTCGACATCGACGCCTTCGCCGACAGCATCCCTGCCGCCGTGAGCGCACTCGGCTTCGACGCGATCTCCCCGAGCCATACGATTCTCACGCCCGCGATGGTGGCGCAAGCGCACGAGGCCGAGCTACGCGTGCTGCCCTACACCGTGGACAACGAGCCGATGATGCGACACCTGATCGCGATCGAGGTCGACGGCCTGATCACCAACCGTCCCGACCTCCTGCGCGAGGTGCTCGCGTCCATTGGCCAACCACTCCCCCGGCGCCATCCCCCGCACGGATAACCTTCAATCACGATGACCGACCAGTCCTCTTCGCTGCCCACCCCCCAGCAAACCCGCCGGGCGATCGCACGTGCCGAGCGTGGCGCCGCCCTCGACGTCAGCGAGGCAACCGTCCTGCTGGCCGCTCGTGGCGAGGATCTGGAACGCATCAGTGCGGTGGCTGCGCGGGTGCGCGACGCCGGGCTGGAGGCCGCGGGTCGTCCCGGCATCGTGACCTACTCGCCCAAGGTGTTCATCCCGGTGACCCGCCTGTGTCGCGACCGGTGTCACTACTGCACGTTCGTGACCACACCGGGCCACCTCGAGCGCGATGGCCTCCCGCCCTACCTCTCCCCCGACGAGATCCTCGACATCGCCCGCCAGGGTGCCGAGCTCGGCTGTGCCGAGGCCCTCTTCACCCTCGGTGACCGGCCCGAGGACCGCTGGCCCGAGGCACGGGCCTGGCTCGACGCACAGGGCTATGACTCCACGCTGGCCTACGTCCGCGCGATGGCCATCCGGGTGCTCGAGGAGACCGGGCTGTTGCCCCACCTCAACCCCGGCGTGATGTCGTGGGAGGAGATGAACCGGCTCAAGCCGGTCTCCCCCTCGATGGGGATGATGCTCGAGACCACCTCACGCCGCCTATTCATCGAGAAGGGCCAGGCACACCACGGCTCACCGGACAAGGACCCCGCCGTACGCATCCGGGTGCTCGAGGACGCCGGCCGCCTCGGTGTACCGTTCACGACCGGGCTGCTGATCGGCATCGGGGAGAACCTCACCGAGCGCGCGGAGTCGATCTTCGAGCTGCGCCGGGTGGCCCGCCAGTACGGCAACGTGCAGGAAGTCATCATCCAGAACTTCCGGGCCAAGCCCGACACGGCGATGCGGCACATCGACGACCTCGGGCTCGACGAGTACGTCGCGGCCATCGCCGTCTCCCGGATCGTGCTCGGCCCCAAGGTCCGCCTGCAGGCGCCGCCCAACCTGGTCG
>JBDSXU010000217.1:0-5868 GCA_039926005.1 Marmoricola sp. | reverse complement strand
CCAAGGCCACCCGTGCACGCACCGGTGCCGCCGAGGGAGCGGCGCTTCGCGACCTGGACGGCCGCACGTACGCCGCAGCGACGGTGGATCTGCCTTCCATGCACGTCTCCGCGGTCGGTGTGGCCGTGTGCATGGCCGTCGCCAGCGGCGCCAAGGGCGCCGAGGCCGTCGTCGTCCTCACCACGAGCGAGGTTGCGGCGTCAGATCTGGACATCGTGCGCGATTTCGCCGGGAGCGGGGTGCCGGTACACCGGGGCACTCCTGCGGGAGGTGTTCAGGACACGCGCCAGACGTGAACCGAGGGCAAGAATCTGGCAGGATCGGGAATGCAGTATCTGGAATGATGGTTGTGGCGGGCAACCAGAGCCGGGGGGAGTCCGAGATGATCGGGACGGCGAAGCACCAGGAAGCCGTACGACGCTTGCAGCGCTCGTACGACGTCATCGCGCCCGGATCCCCCGTGCGCCTGGCCAAGCGCACGTCCAACCTGTTCCGACCCCGCGACGCGCTCGCTACCTCGGGGCTCGACGTCTCCGGCCTCGACGGCGTGATCAGCCTCGACCGGCTGGCACGGACCGCCGACGTCCAGGGGATGTGCACCTACGAGGACCTCGTGGACGCGACGCTGCCCCACGGCCTGATCCCGCTCGTCGTGCCGCAGCTGCGCACGATCACCCTGGGCGGCGCGGTGACGGGCCTGGGGATCGAGTCGACGTCCTTCCGAAGTGGCCTGCCGCACGAATCCGTGCTGGAGATGGACATCTTCACCGGTGCCGGCGAGATCGTGACGGCCACGGCAGACAACGAGTACGCCGACCTGTTCGCCACGTTCCCCAACTCCTACGGGTCGCTCGGCTACGCCACGAGGCTGCGCATTGAACTCGAGCCGGTCAGGTCCCACGTCGCACTGCGCCACGTGCACTTCACCGGCACCGCGGCCCTCTCGCAGGCGATTGCGACCGTCACCGAGACCGGTGAGTGGGCGGGCCAGCACGTCGACGCGATGGACGGCACCGCCTTCGAGCCCGGGGACTACTCCCTGACGCTCGCGGCCTGGACGGACGCACCGGCCGGCGAGGGATCCGACTACGTCGGCCAGCAGATCTACTGGCGCTCGATCCGGGAGCGGGAGACCGACCTGCTGACGACCTACGACTACCTCTGGCGCTGGGACACCGACTGGTTCTGGTGCTCACAGGCCTTCGGTGCCCAGAACAAGTACGTGCGCCGCATCTGGCCGCGTCGGCTGCGTCGCTCGGACACCTATCACCGGTTGGTCGGGCTCGACCGCCGCTTCGCGATCATGGACCGCCTCGACCGGCGCGCAGGACGACCTCAGCGCGAGCGGGTGATCCAGGACGTCGAGGTGCCCGTGGAGCGGCTCGGTGAGTTCCTCGACTGGTTCGACGACGCGGTGGGCATGCGCCCGGTGTGGCTGTGCCCGCTACGGTTGCGCGACGACCACCTGTGGCCCAGCTACCCGCTCCGGCCCGGACACACCTACGTCAACGTCGGTTTCTGGGGCGCGGTCCCGGTCGGTGAGGACGCCCCGAACAGCCCGTTGAACCGAGCGATCGAGGACAAGGTGGCCGAGCTCGAGGGGCACAAGTCCCTCTACTCCGAGTCCTTCTACGACCCGGCGACCTTCGACCGCCTCTACGACGGCGCCAACCTGGGCGCGGTCAAGAAGCGCTATGACCCCGATGAACGACTGACGAGCCTCTACGACAAGGCGGTGCGACAACGATGACCCAGATGAAGGACCTCACGTCCACACTCACGAGTGGCAGGCTCACCCTGGCGCAGATCTTCGAGACGTTGCTTGCGGGACCGGCGCCGGTCCGGTTCACGGCGTACGACGGCAGCACCTATGGGCCGAAGGACGCTCCGGTAGGTCTCAACCTGAAGAACGAACGTGGGCTCGCCTACATGGTGACCGCCCCGGGCGACCTCGGGATGGCACGCGCCTACGTCTCCGGCGACCTCGACGTGGTCGGCGTGCACCCCGGCGATCCCTATGAGGGAATGCTTCTGCTGCTCCGCGCGATGCGCTTCCGCCGGCCCACACCGAGCCAGGCATTCAACCTGCTGCGCTCGGTAGGTCTGAGCCAGCTCCTCCCGCCGCAGCCCCCGCCCGAGGAGCACCTGCCTCGGTGGCGTCGCCTGGTCGAAGGGTTCCGGCACTCTCCGGAGCGTGATGGCAAGGTGATCCAGCACCACTACGACGTCTCCAACCGTTTCTACGAGTTGGTGCTCGGCCCGTCGATGACATACACCTGCGCGCTCTACCCGACCGGCGAGGAGACCCTCGAGGAGGCGCAGCATGCGAAGTACGACCTCGTTGCGCGCAAGCTCGACCTCCAGCAGGGTCAACGTCTACTGGACGTGGGTTGCGGCTGGGGCGGGATGGTGCGCCACGCTGCGCGGGAGTACGGCGTCCGCGCACTCGGCGTGACCCTCTCCAGGGAACAGGCCGAGTGGGCCCAGGCCAAGATCAAGGAAGAGGGGATCGACCACCTCGCGGAGGTGCGCCACCGCGACTACCGCGACGTCAAGGAGACAGGCTTCGACGCGGTCAGCTCGATCGGCCTGACCGAGCACATCGGCGTGGACCAGTACCCCGGCTACTTCGGGTTCCTGCGCGACAAGCTGTTGCCGGGCGGGCGGCTGTTGAACCACTGCATCACCCGGCCCGACAACAACGCGACCCAGACAGGCGCCTTCATCGACCGCTACGTCTTCCCGGACGGCGAGCTGACGGGTTCGGGCAAGATCATCACCGAGGCCCAGAATGCCGGCCTCGAGGTGCAGCACGAGGAGAACCTCCGCATCCACTACGCCAAGACGCTCGGCGGGTGGGGTGCCAACCTCGAGGAGCACTGGGACGAGGCCGTTGCCGAGGTCGGCGAGGGCACCGCGCGGGTCTGGGGCCTCTACATGGCGGGATCGCGGATGAGTTTCGAACGCAACGAGATCCAGCTGCACCAGGTGCTGGCCACCCGGACGGACGAGAACGGTGTCAGCGGGTTCCCGCTGCGGCCCAACTGGATCTCCTGAGTAACCTTGGTCGGTGACCTCCCGAACCCCCTTCGACGCGCTGGTGTGTGCGCGCACCGTGCTCGGCGAGCACCTGGTGCGTCTCGCGCTCGAGGCACCTGAGGGGTTCACCTCGACGGGCGTGCCCGACGAGTGGGTGGCGCTGACGGTCCCCGGGCAGTTCCAGACCCGCTACTACACGGTGCGTTCTCTGGTCGACGGGTTGCTGACCCTCGACGTGGTCGTCCACGAGCAGGGTCTGGTGACCGAGTGGGCGCAGACCGACTGTGTCGGGGACCTGGTGGGTCTCTCGGCGCCGAACGGGTCCTTCGAGCTCCCTGCCGATGCCGGCTGGGTGGTGCTGGTCGGTGACCTCACCGGGCTGCCTGCGGTGGCCCGCATCGCCGAGAGCCTCGGCTCGCTGCCTGTGCTGATCCACGCCGAGGTGCCTGACGGACCGATGCCGGACTACGTCGATGCGCCGGTGATCTGGCACGACGCTCCCTCCGGGACGAGCGCGCTTGCGCAGACCGTGCGGGGCATCGAGTGGCCCGAGGGTCCCGGGTACTTCTGGATGGCAGGGGAGTCCGCCCAGATGCGCGACATCCGCCGACATGTGCGCCACGACCTCCGCTGGGACAACAAGCACTACGACGTGATGGGCTACTGGAGCGGCAGCCGCGGGCGGCAGGATCGCCAGGTGGATTCGGGCGTGATCTACGCCCGGGGGAGGGCCCTGGGCCGTTCGGACGAGCAGATCTGGGCCGACTACGACGCCGCGCGTGAGCGGGCATGACCATCCCGACGAACACGCCGCCCTCCTATCGCTCGGGCTTCGCCTGCTTCGTGGGCCGCCCCAACGCCGGCAAGTCGACGCTGACGAACGCGATCGTGGGTACCAAGGTCGCGATCACCTCGTCCAAGCCGCAGACCACCCGGACAGTGGTGCGCGGGATCGTGCACCGACCCGACGCCCAGCTGATCCTCGTCGACACCCCCGGGCTGCACCGTCCGCGCACGTTGCTCGGCGAGCGGCTCAACGACCTGGTCCACGGCACCTGGTCCGAGGTCGACGTGGTCGCCGTGTGCTTCCCGGCCAACGAGAAGCCCGGACCCGGCGACAGGTTCCTGGTCAACGAGCTCGCCAAGGTCCGGCGTACGACGAAGATCGCCGTGGCCACCAAGACCGACCTCGTCATGCCGCAGGCACTGGGCGAGCACCTTCTCGCCATCCAGCGGATCGGTCAGGAGACCGGCACCGACTGGGCCGAGATCGTGCCGGTGTCCGCCAGGAGCGGTGACCAGGTCGGCCTGCTCACGGACCTGCTGATCGACAAGATGCCGGAGGGACCACAGCTCTATCCCGACGGCGAGCTCACCGACGCGCCCGAGGAGACGATCGTCGCGGAGCTCATCCGGGAGGCCGCGCTCGAGGGCGTGCACGACGAGCTGCCCCACTCGATCGCCGTACAGGTCGAGGAGATGGCGCTCAAGGAGGGCCGACCCGCCGACAAGCCGCTGCTGATCATCCACGCCAACCTCTTCGTCGAGCGCGACTCGCAGAAGGGCATCATCATCGGCCACAAGGGCACCCGACTGCGCGAGGTCGGCACGGCCGCCCGGCACCAGATCGAGGCCATGCTCGGCACCCCGGTCTACCTCGACCTGCACGTGAAGATCGCCAAGGACTGGCAGCGCGACCCCCGCCAGCTCCGTCGCCTCGGCTTCTAGTCCGCCGAGCGGGCACTACTGTTCCGCCGTACAACGTCGAGCGGGCACTTCTGTTCCGCCGTACGACGTCGAGCGGGCACTTCTCCGCGGCAACTCGCTGACATTTGTCACGGGTCGGTCGTGACGCACGAACGGAGTGGTGGTGGGCCTCTTCCACGATGCTGGATGGCATGACGACAGACACCAGCACAGCGGTGCGATTGACCAAGGTCACGAAGGACTTCGGGAACGTGCAGGCGGTCCGGGGCATCGACCTCGAGGTCCAGCCCGGCGAGATGGTTGCGTTCCTCGGACCGAACGGTGCGGGCAAGACCACCACCATCGACATGATCCTCGGCCTCTCCCGCCCTAGCAGCGGCACGGTCGAGGTCTTCGGGATGCAGCCCCGCCAGGCGATCGCCCGTGGGCTCGTGGCAGCGGTGATGCAGACCGGTGGCCTCCTCAAGGACCTCACCGTCCGCGAGACGGTGCAGTACACCGCCAGCCTGTTTGCCGACACCAAGCCGGTCGACGAGGTGCTCGAGACAGCCGGGATCACCGGCATCGCCGAGCGCAAGGTGGCGAAGTGCTCAGGTGGCGAGCAGCAGCGCCTGCGCTTCGCGATGGCGCTGCTCTCCGATCCGGCACTGTTGCTCCTCGACGAACCGACCACCGGCATGGACGTCGAGGGCCGCCGGTCCTTCTGGGCCGCGATCCGCGAGGACGCCCGCCAGGGGCGGTCGGTGCTGTTCGCGACGCACTACCTCGAGGAGGCGGACCAGTACGCCGACCGGATCATCTTGATCAGCAACGGCCTGGTGGTCGCGGACGGAACCGGCAGCGAGATCAAGGCACTGGCGACGGGACGTACCGTCCGGGCCACCCTCCGCGATGCCGACGCCACGGCCCTGTCAGCGCTCGGGGGGGTCGAGAACGTCGAGGTGCGCGGCGACCAGGTCCTGGTGCACGCCGAGGACAGCGACGCTGTCGCGCGGTATCTGCTGAACGAGACCGAGGCGCGCGACCTGGAGATCATCGCCAGGGGCCTCGAGGACGCGTTCCTGAGCCTGACCGGTCGCACCGACGCCGACCTCCAGACCAACCACGAACAACCTGAGAGCC
>JBDSXU010000216.1:0-3534 GCA_039926005.1 Marmoricola sp. | reverse complement strand
CGGGATGTCAGCTCCGTCAACTGAGGTTGACAACCTCGGCTCTGTCAACCTAGATTGACATCTATGACCACCGAGTCCGATCTCGCCACCGCCGCCAGTGCTGCCGACCCGAAGACCGGCCTGCGCGCCGTCCGGGCATTGCGCCGGCTGCTCGAGGAGCTCGAGCGCACGCAGGTGCACCGAGCCCGTCGGGAGGGCTGGTCGTGGCAGGAGATCGGTGAGGCGCTGGAGGTCAGCCGGCAGGCCGTGCACAAGAAGTACGGCCGGGACTGAGGGAGTAGGGATGTTGGAGAGATTCACGAAGCCGGCCAGGGGTGTGGTCGACGCGGCCATCGTGCATGCTCGGGACGCGCGCGCCGTCCGCGTACGTCCCGAGCACCTGCTCGTCGCGCTGCTCGAGGACGACGACGGCCTTGCCGCCCGAGTGCTGACCGACCTCGGTGCGCCGCCCGCCAGGCTCCTCGCGGAGGTCGAGGCTCGGCGGGACCGCTACGTCGACGGGCTCGGGGACGAGGACGCCGCGGCGCTTGCCACGATCGGCATCGACCTCGAGGAGGTGCTGCGACGGGTGGATCCCGAGCCCAGCGAGGGTCGGCCCCGCGTCCGGACCCGGTTCTCGCGCGAGGCGAAGAAGGTCCTCGAGCTCTCGTTGCGCGAGGCCGTCGCGCTGCACCACAACTACATCGGCACCGAGCACATCCTGCTCGGTCTGGCGCGCGAAGGTGATCCGCTGGTCCTCGACAGTCTCGGCGCGCTTGGAGTCACCAGGAAGGACCTGCGAGCCGCGGTGGTCGAGGCCGTGCGCAAGGCCGGCTGACCCTGACGACTGGTCGCGAGACGGACTCGGTGATCCGGTTCAGCCGGGCTCGTTGGTCACGAAGTCGATGAGCTCCTCGACGCGGCCGAGCAGCGCCGGGTCGAGGTCCTGGAAGCCGCGGACGCCGCCGAGGATGTGCTTCCAGGCGCGGGCGATGTCCGCCTGTTCGCGGTGCGGCCAGCCGAAGCTCTGGCACACCCCGTGCTTCCACTCGACGTTGCGCGGGATCTGCGGCCAGGCCTGCTTCCCGAGCCGCTCGGGCTTCACGGCCGCCCAGATGTCGATGAACGGGTGACCCACGATCAGTACGTGCTTGCCGACGGCTGACTTTCGCACCGACGCGGCGATCCGGCTCTCCTTGGAGCCGGGCACCAAGTGGTCCACGAGCACGCCGACCCGACGTTCAGGCCCTGGCCCGAACTCCAGCAGCTTCTCGCCCAGGTCATCGACGCCTTCGAGGTACTCCACGACCACCCCCTCGATCCGGAGGTCGTCACCCCAGACCTTCTCGACGAGCTCGGCGTCGTGACGTCCCTCGACGAAGATCCTGCTGGCGCGAGCGACCCGAGCCTTGACTCCCTGGACCGCGATCGACCCGGAGGCCGTGTGTGTCGCGGCAACCGGGCCCTTGCGCGTGGGCGCGACGAGGACCACAGGTCGACCCTCGAGCATGAAGCCGGGGCCGAGCGGGAAGGTGCGCCGCCTGTTTCGCCGGTCCTCGAGCGTGAGGGTTCCGAGGTCGCGTTCGACCTTGACGATCTCACCGCACCAGTCGGTCGTCACCTCCTCGACGACCAGGCCGAGGTCGGCGTCGATCTCGGTGGCCCGACCGTGCCTCGGCGTACGCCAGCCGGTGGCGAGGACGTCGGAGCCGTAGCGGTCGTTCGGGGAAGGAGGCATCCGCAAACGCTAGGGCGACGACTCCACCCAGGAGAGTTACGGCGCGCCCGGATCCGACGATGGAAATCAGGGCTTGCACTCAGAACGCTCGCGATATATCGTCAATATATCGAGACAGTGTCGGCAGCCCGAGGAACGAACCGGGCCCGGCACCTCATTGAAAGGAGATCTCGACATGGGACACCCAATGTGGACACCAGATTTTGAACCGACCCGTCGCCAGCGCGGCGGGCGAGGACACGGACGACACGGCCACGGTGGCCGCGGCGGACCGTGGGGCGGCCCCTGGGGCGGCCCGGCAGGCGGCCCGCCGCCATGGGTCGCGCAGATGTTCGGCCCCGAGTTCGGCGCAGGGCCCGGTGGTCGCGGCGGGCGGCGAGGTGCACGCGTACGCCGTGGCGACGTCCGATCGGCCATCCTCGACGTGCTGCACACCTCCCAGGAACCGGTCAACGGCTACCAGGTGATCCAGCAGATCGCCGAGCGCACCGATGGTGTGTGGAAGCCGAGCCCCGGCTCGGTCTACCCGACCATCGCGCAGCTGGAGGACGAGGGGTTCGTCGAGGACGCGCCCACCGGCCGAAAGGCCGTCCAGCTGACCGAGGCAGGCACCACCTACGTCACCGAGCACTCCGAGGAGATGGCGGCCGTCTGGGCGCCGTTCGCCGCGGAGGAGGACGACGACGAGGCGGTCAACTTCAAGCAGGTCATCGGACAGACGGTCGGAGCGATCATCCAGGTCGCCACGACCGGCACGCAGGACCAGCGCGAAAAGGCGATCGAGATCCTCGGCGACACGAGGCGGCGGCTCTACGGCCTGCTCGCCGAGGGTCCTGAGGACTCCAGCACGGAAGCCTCTGAGGAGGAGTGATGGACTCGCTGCGTCTCAGCGACGCCGACCGTGAGTCGGCCGTGGAGCTGCTCAGCGAGCAGTACGCCCTCGGCCGGCTGACCAAGGAAGAGTTCGACGAGCGCAGCGACGCGGTGTGGTCGGCGAAGACCCAGGGCGATCTCGCCCCGGTCTTCGTCGACCTCCCCGTCGGCTCCCCTTCGACCCCCGCCCGCAGGAGCGGGTGGCCGCCCAGCGGTCGACGCCGGTTCCCGGTCTCCCTGGCGCCGGTCCTGTTCCTGGTGGTGGCGATCACAGTGATCACGCATCCGCCGTTCGTGTTGTTCGGGCTGCTCGCGTGGTTCGTGCTGTCACGTCGGTACGCCGTCATGTGCCCGCCCTGGCGTGGTCACGCCGACCGGGCTCACTGACCAAGGACCCTGCCGGACCTAACGTGGCCCCAACCCTCGGGAAGGGGCCCAATGGCAACGACCTCCGCAACCACACACCTCCAGGATCGCGGCCTCGCCCGGTTCGCCCAGCGCATTGCCGGGTGGACCGTGGACTACCGCGCGATCGATGCCGCGGCGTACATGGGCCTCGGAGCTGTCTGGGCGCTCGGACTCTCCTCCTCTGCCGCCCAGCTCCAGGCCACGCCCGAGTCCCTCCCGCCAGACCTGCTCAAGATCTCCGGAGTCCTCGACTTCGGCGACACCGTCCTCAGCTGGCAGTCGCTGACGATGGCGGCCGTCCTGATCGTGCTGACCGTGGTCATCTCCTGGTTCTCGGCACCCCAGGGAAAGTCGGTCAGGACTGCCGAGGCGATGGGCGTCGACCTCGACGACACCGTCGACCCCCCACGGGGCGTCGGCGGTTCCCGATCTCGCTGGCCCCGGTGCTGTTCCTGCTGGTCGCGATCACCGTGATCACGCACCTGCCCTTCGTGCTGGTCGGGCTGCTCGCGTGGTTCGTGCTGTCGCACCGGTAC
>JBDSXU010000215.1:0-6326 GCA_039926005.1 Marmoricola sp. | reverse complement strand
CGACGAGATCCAGATCGAGTGGGTCTCCGTACACCCACTTCTTCTCAGCGCTGTTCCAGTCGCCGCCGCGATTGGGATACGCGACGGCAGGGATCCCCGTGGCCGCGCCGGCCTCGACGATGGCAGGCAGGATGTCGGTCTGTTCTGAGCAGTTGACGCCCGCGGCAATGAGCGATCGGCTGCCGGCGAGGACGGCGTATGCCTCCGCCAACGGTTGGCCGGCGCTCGTGGTGGCGCCGCGAACGGAGTAGCTGAACCACGCAGGTACGCCGAAGTCGTCCAGCAACGTGACCAGGACCTCCGCCTCGTCGGCGTCCGGGATGGTCTCAACGGCGAACAAGTCAGGACCAGCGGCGGCGAGCAGCTCGAGGCGCGGCGCGTGGAAATCACGCAGGCGTGTCGAGGAGACGCCGTACCGGCCGGTGTACTCCGATCCGTCGGCCAGAAACGCCCCATACGGACCGACGGAGGCGGCCACCAGCACTCCGGGGTGGCTGTGCGCCAGGTCCTCGCGAGCCCGCTGGGCAAGGGTCACGCTGAGTGTGATGAGGCGCCGAGCCTCGGCTGCGTCGTATCCGGCGGCGAGCAGACCCTCGATGCTCGCTTGGTAGCTGGCCGTCGTCGCGACCATGGCACCAGCCCGGAAGTACGCGCGGTGCGCCTCGACGATGCGCTGTGGCTGCTCAGCGAGCAGTCGAGCGGTCCAGTGCATCCCGTCCAGCAACGCTCCCTGCTCCTCAAGGACGGTCGACAGACCGCCGTCGAGCACCACAGGACCGGTCCCAGCCATGACGTCAACCACTCCCACATCCTGCCTGGGCGGCGCACGAACCGTGTGCAACGCCGCTCTGCGCGTCCGCTCAGGCTGTGTGTGAACGCCCGTCATGCCTGAAAGCAGGAGGTGCGGGTTGGTTCAAGGGACGATCGGAGGTTCAAGGATCGCGGCTCCGGGAGTAGTCGCTTGGAGCGCGGCGAGCCGGTGTGGGTCCAGCAGCTGTTGTACCTGCTCGACGGTCAGCAGGCCTTGGGCGACGACGAGGTCGGGGACACGGTCGCCCGTGGCGAGCGCCTGTTTTGCGATGCGTGCGCTGTTGGCGTATCCGATGAACGGCGTCAGGGCCGTCACGGTGCCCACAGAACGGGCGACGGTGTCCTCGAGGTGTTCCCGGTTTGCGGTGATCCCGTCGATGCAGCGTGTGGCGAGTGTGTCGGCGGCTGCGGTGAGGTGCTGGATGGAGCGCAGCAGGCTGTAGGCGATGATCGGCTCGAACGCGTTGAGCTGAAGCTGGCCCGCTTCCGCAGCCATGGTGATGGTGACGTCGTTGCCGATGACCTCGAACGCGACCTGGTTCACCATCTCGGGGATGACGGGGTTGACCTTGCCGGGCATGATCGAGGACCCGGCTTGGACCGGCGGCAGGTTGATCTCCCCGAGGCCGGCGCAGGGGCCCGACGAGGTGAGACGCAGGTCGTTACAGGTCTTGGACAGCTTGACCGCGACGCGCTTGAGAATTCCCGAGACCTGGACGAAGGACCCGCAGTCCTGAGTCGCCTCAATCAGGTCGCCGGCCGGCACCACGTCCTCTCCGACCAGCCGGGACAGATGCGAGCACGCTTTGGCGGAGTACTCCGGGTGACCATTGATGCCGGTCCCGATGGCGGTCCCGCCCAGGTTCGACTCCAACAGGAGCGACGTGCCCTCACGCAGCCTTTCGCAGTCCTCAACGAGCATCACGGCGTAGGTGGCGAACTCCTGACCGAGGGTCATCGGCACCGCGTCCTGGAGTTGGGTGCGGCCCATCTTCACCACGTCGGCGAACTCGGCGGACTTGGCCCGGAACGAGTCGGCCAGCGCCTCCAGGCTTACGACGAGCTGACGCAGGCCAGCAACAGCACACAACTTCATCGCGGTCGGGTAGACGTCGTTCGTGCTCTGCCCCATGTTCACATGCATCAGGGGGTCGACCTCGTCGTAACGTCCTCGGTCGTGACCGAGGATTTCCAGCGCCCGGTTGGCGATTACCTCGTTGGCGTTCATGTTGGTCGAGGTCCCGGCTCCCCCCTGGATCGGGTCGACGACGAACTGGTCGTGTAGCGCCCCGTCCTGGATCTCGCGGCACGCCTGGGTGATAGCCGAAGCGCGGGCCTGGTCCAGCAGACCCAGCTCGGCGTTCGTCAGCGCCGCCGCCTGCTTGACCGCCGCGATCGAGGCCACCATCGCTGGCAGCTCCCCGATCGTCGTGCCGGTGACGGCGAAGTTCTGCTGGGCACGCGCAGTGTGCACGCCGTAGTAGGCGTGCGCCGGCACTGCCACGTCGCCCAGCGAGTCGGTCTCGGTGCGGTGGGTCGTAGTCATCTCGCCTCATCCATCCTGTGCCCCCTGCTCTTGACGCGGGGTGATCTGAACCACATACTAGTCGACGAATACGCAATGTCCAATATATTGGAGGACAGCATGACAACGACAATGAGCCCCGCTGACCAGGCGTCGTCCCCGGACCCGGACAAGAAGCGCCGCCGGTGGCTGCCGCCGATCGGCGTCCAGTCTCTGATCGCGGTCGGCGTCGGTGCCCTGATCGGCGTGTTCGCCCCCGTCGTGGGGGAGCACCTCAAGCTGCTCGGCGATCTGTTCCTGAACATGGTCAAGATGGTAGTGCTGCCGCTGGTCTTCCCGCTGATCGTGCTGGGGATCGCCAAGATGGAGTCGGTCAAGAAGGTCGGTCGGATGGCCGGGAAGGCGATCCTCTACTTCGAGGTCGTCACGACCATCATCATGTTGATTGCGGTGACCCTCGCCGTGGCCTTCAACCTGGGTTCCGGTGCGTCGACCGCGGGCGCGAACTCCAAAGACGTACAAGGCATGGATCAGGGCGTCGACTTCGCCGGGCTGATCCTGCACGCGATGCCCGACAACGTGTTCGCCGCCTTTGCCGAGGGCAACATGCTGGCGGTCATCGTCTTTGCGGTTTTCCTTGGTGTCGCCATGACCGCGGTCGGCGAGCAGTCCAAGCCACTGACCGACATCCTGGAGAGCTTGGCAACCGCGATGTTCAAGGTCGTGGACTGGGTCATCAAACTCGCCCCGCTGGGCGTGCTGGGCTTCATCAGCTACGACGTTGCGGAGTACGGACTCAACAACCTCGGAAGCCTGCTGAGCTTTGTCGCCGTGGTCTACCTCGGCCTCGTCATCGTGCTCGGCGTCGTCTTCCCGGCTGTCGCGACGATCTTCCGGATCAACTACGTCCAGATGCTCCGGCAGACCGCTGACTTGGTCGGTCTGGCCTTCGTCACCCGCAGTTCAGAAGCCGTCCTGGCCCCGTTGCTGGGACGCCTGAGCAGAATCGGCGTCCGCGAGTCGACCTCGTCGTTCATCCTGCCGCTCGGCTACTCCTTCAACACCGACGGCTCGGTCCTGTACCAGGCGGTCGCCCTGGTCTACCTGTCCAACGCCTACGAGACCGGGACCTCCATGCTTCAGCTGATGATCATGGTCGGTGTTCTGGTGGTCATGTCGAAGGGCATGGCCGGCGTTGCATCGGCGTCCATCGTCGTACTTATCGGCGCTGCCAGCTCGATCGGCATCCCCGCCGAAGGGGTCGCCCTCCTCCTCGGCGTCGACTTCCTGGTCGACATGGCCCGGACGGCCGTCAACGTGGTCGGCAACTGTCTCGCTGCGTCCGTGATCGACAAATCCGAGCACCGCAGCGAAGCCAAGGCGGCCCGACGCGCCCAACAAGAACTCCCCGTGCGGTCCGGAGTCGGCGAGTCGGGCGATGCCGGCGTCGGAGCAAAGGGGTTCACGACTCCCGCCACCTCCTTTCGTGGCCAACGATGACGCTCACGTCCGCACCGTCACTCGGTGGCAGCCGTGCTGCGCCGCTCCTGCCAAGGGAGCCTTCTTCCGCGAAGCCGGCGGCCGCTGAGGTGATCGGGGTGCTGGGCGGGATGGGTCCCGCCGCCACTGCGGACTTCTACGCCAAGCTCGTCCGGCTCACGCCGGCTGCCTCGGACCAGGACCACCCCAAGGTCGTTATCTGGGGCGACCCGACTATCCCGGACCGCACCCTGGCCCTGCAGGGCCAGGGGCCGGACCCCTCGCTGTGGCTGCTGCGGGGCGCCTCGGTGCTCCGTGAGGCCGGCGCGACCATGCTGGCAATCCCGTGCAACACCGCACACGCGTTTCTGCCGGCGATCTCTGCCCAGCTAGGGCTCCCCGTCGTGCACATGATCGAAGAAACCGGCGCCTACCTACACACCCGGATGCCCCATATCCACAGCGTCGGTGTGCTGGCGACAACCGGCACCGTGCAGTCGAGTCTCTACCAGGATTGGCTGGCGGGCCTCGGCGTCAACGTCATCGTGCCCGACCCCGAAACCCAGGACAGCCTGGTGATGCCTGCGATACGCGAACTCAAGGCCGGCCGGAGCGGCGTGGAGGTTACCGCGGCCCTAGCCGCCGCCGCGCACCTTGTCGACGCCGGTGCTCAGGTGGTGATCGCGGGCTGCACCGAGGTCCCTCTCGGCCTTGCGCAGGACCAAACACCGGCCACCTTGATCGACCCCACTACGGTTCTGGCCGTCGCGCTGCTGCGACGCGCGGGGCACGAGCCCATCGACCCCACACCTTAGGGTGTGGAATACGATGTCCAATATGTTGCTGGATAGTCCGGTGGAGCGTCAGCGGTTCAGCGACGTCGCCTACGACCGACTGCGGGACGCCATGATCACTGGCGAGCTCGCCCCAGGCGAAAAACTCAAGGACGGCCAGCTGGCCGAAAGGCTCGGGTTGTCCCGCACTCCGGTGCGCGAGGCCCTGGCCCGGCTGACTGACGCCGGATTGGTCGAGTCCAAGCCGGGTGTGCACACCCGCGTCACCACTCTGAACCAGCACGACGTCGAAACGACCCTGGCAGTGCTCCAAGTCCTCGACGAGCTTGCGGTGCGGACCGCCGTCCCTCGTCTGGGTCGTCAGGACCTGTCGCTGATGCGCCAGGCGCAGCGAGACTTCGAGAAGGCCGTAAAGCGGGAGGACGTGGGCGCCGCCCTCAAGGCCGACGACAAGTTCCACGGCGTGGTGTTGGCGGCCGCCGACAACCCGGTCCTCACTCGCCTGATCGACCTCATCCACCCGCAGGTGCATCGCATCATCTATCGCAAGTTCTCCACGCTCCTGGGAGGACGCGACACCGTTGAGCACCATGCCCGCCTCCTCGAGCTCTGCGAAGCAGGCGACTCGGACCTGGCCGCACGGCTGTCCGCCGATCATTGGCGCCACCTCGGAGGTCTCATCGGGAACCTCTTCGAATCCGACGCTCTGAGCGACGTCGAGTGAGCGCCATCCACTCGACTTCATGATCGACTGCGGCGGCGCTGCCTGGCTGTCGGCACCGTAACCCCGCTCGGTCGCGGGGCGCTTCGTGCTCGGGCGGGTCCTGATCCTGGTCGAGGTCCTGGGTGCCGAACCTCAAAACCTGTACTGTTGAATATCGGTTTTATATAGCGCAGGATCCAAGCTGGCGCAACCCGTGGGGAGCAGGGACCATGTCGAAAAGCGGTAGCGGTACCGGTGTCTTCGCCATCTCGGTTGCGGCAGACATGGTCTCGATGGAGGTGCAGAACCTGCGTGTCTACGAGCGTCGTGGGTTGATCGAGCCCGCCCGGACCCCTGGTGGCACCAGGCTCTACAGCCGGGACGACCTCGTACGGCTCATCCGCATCCGTGACCTCCTTACTGCCGGGCTCAACCTTGCTGGCATCGCCCGAGTGCTCGCACTCGAGACCGAGATCCGTCGCTTGAAGACCACCAATGCGCGCATCCAGCGAGAACTCACCGCCCGCGACGCGAGCTGAACGATCTGTCAAGCTCCCGAAGGCGACACGATGTCGCCCGCGCCACCGCGACCACCGCGACCCCCCAACCGAAATGGGGGTTGTGGCACCCGTTACTTTAGGACAGGCTAACCTGACTAAAGGAGGGTGATTCGGATGGATCTATCAAGCACGCTCGTGCTCGGGTTCATCGCCGGCGTCACCATTGTCATTGGGATCCCGCTTGGCCGGGTGCGCAGGCCGATCCCGCAGCTCAAGCTGGTGCTGAATGGCGTCGCGGTGGGGATCTTGTTGTTCCTGGTGTGGGATGTCTTCTCCGCGGCTTGGGAACCCATTGACGCGGCCCTGGCCGCCACCCACGAAGCGACCGGAGGCTGGGCTCCCGTCCTCGGGTACGGCGCACTGTTCGCTGGCGGCCTCACTGTCGGGCTGCTTGGTCTGGTGGCCTACGACGGATATCTGGATCGGGCGAACCGCCGCGCTCACGCAGTGGGTCC